>NZ_WBKT01000009.1 GCF_008868175.1 Micromonospora sp. AMSO31t | reverse complement strand
GAGCGCGGGCGGGGGGTTCCGTCCAGGGAGGTCACCTCTGCCAGGCCGCGGAGGGATGACGTGAGCCAGACCGCGTCGGCCTCGTGCAGGTCGGCCGGGGTGGGTAAACGTTCGTCCGTCGCCAGGTCCAGCTCGTCGTGGGCGTGGTCGAGGAGCCAGCGGGCGGTCACCCCGGGGAGCACCCCGGTCTCCGTCGCCGGAACCGTGCACAGGGTGGCGTCGCTGAGCCAGACCACGTTGGCGGTCGGCGCCTCCAGCACGTAGCCGTCGGTGGAGACCCAGAGCACGTCGTCCACCCCGGCCCGCTCCGCCCAGCGGCGGGCGGCCGTGCTCAGGGCGTACGAGGTGGACTTCACACCGGCCGGGAGCCAGCCCAGCTCGGGGCGGGACCGGGCGGCCACCCCGAGCGGCAGGGTGGCGACCGTCACCCCGTCCCGCCGGGCCCGCCGCGCGGTGGCCGGCACCTCGCCCAGCGTGGCGTAGACCGTCGGCGGCCCGCCGCCCTCCGGCCCCCGGGTGCAGACCAGCCGCACCGCACCCTCGACCTCCGGCGGCCAGTCCGCGCGGACGGTGTCCAGCAACTCGACCAGCACGCCGGTGGCGGGCAGGGGCAGCCCGATGGCCGCCGCGCCGGCCCGCAGCCGGGCCAGGTGGGCGTCGCGCAGCCAGGGCTCCCCACCGCGCAGGTGCATCGTCTCGAAGAGGCCGTCGCCGTGCAGTACGCCCCGGTCGTCGCCGCGCAGCACCGCCTCACCGGCCGGCACGACGCCCCGGCCCGGCACGGCCACCCGCGTCGCCACCACGAGCGCAGCGTAGTGGCGTACCCCGGCGGCGGACGGACCGGCGCGGCGGCCGAACTATGATCGGACGGTGTCCGAATCCTCCCTGGCGGAACTGCTCCGCTCCCGTGGGCTGCGGCTGACGGCGCAGCGGCAGCTGGTCCTCCAGGCCGTCCTCGACCTGGGGCACGCCACGCCGGAGCAGGTGCACACGGCGGTGCGCGAGGTGGCCGCCGGGGTCAACATCACCACCATCTACCGGACGCTGGAGCTGCTGGAGCGCCTCGGTCTGGTGACCCACACCCACCTGTCGCACGGCTCGCCGACCTACCACGCGGCCGGTGAGCACCAGCACGTCCACCTGGTCTGCCGGGAGTGCGGTGCGATCGACGAGATAGACCCCGAGCTGCTCCGGCCGCTGGCCGACCAGCTGGCCGCGCAGCGGGGATTCCAGGTCGACATCGGGCACGTGGCGCTCTTCGGCGTCTGCGGCCAGTGCGAGGACGGGGAACAGAAATGATTGACATCGCGGGCGCGGTGACCGCCGAGGCCATCGACGAGGAGACCCGGGAGCAGCCGGAGCCGGCCCACCGGGCGGCGGGGGTCGGCCCGGTGGCCGCCCACTACGGCGACCCGATGCGCGAGCAGCGCCTTCTCGCCACCGGCGTGGGCCTGGTCGACCGCTCGCACCGGGGCGTGATCGCGGTCCCCGGCGAGGAGCGGATGACCTGGCTGCACACGTTGACCAGCCAGCACCTGGCCGCGCTGCGGCCGTGGCAGGGCACCGAGCTGCTCGTGCTCTCCCCGCACGGGCACGTCGAGCAGCACGCCCTGGTCGCCGAGGACGGCGAGACCACCTGGCTGGACACCGAGCCCGGGATGACCGGCGGCCTCCTGTCCTACCTGGAGAAGATGCGCTTCTTCAGCAAGGTCGACCCGCGCGACGTCACGGCCGACCACGCGCTGCTCTCACTGGTCGGGCCGGAGGCCACCGGCGCGCTCGACACCCTCGGGGTGACCGGGCTGGCCGCGCCCGACGTGGTCGCGGTGCCGGGTCCGAAGTTCCGCTCCGGCGAGCTGCCGTCCCGGCCCTCCGTCGTGTACGACGTGAAGCCGCTGCCGGTCGGCGGCTGGGCCCGGCGGGTGGCGCTCGGCGTCGACCTGCTGGTGCCTCGCGCGGCGATGACCCAGGTGGTCGACGAGCTGCGCGGCGCCGGTGTGCCGGTGGCCGGGCTGTGGGCGTACGAGGCGGTGCGGGTGGCCGCCCGGCAGGCCCGGGCCGGGGTGGACACCGACCACCGGACCATTCCCGCCGAGGTGGGCCTGATCGGGTCGGCCGTGCACCTGGACAAGGGCTGCTACCGGGGCCAGGAGACGGTGGCCCGGGTGCACAACCTGGGCAAGCCGCCGCGCCGGCTCGTCCTGCTGCACCTGGACGGGGTGACCACCGACCAGCCGCCGGCCGCCGGCACGCCGGTGACGCTGGACGGCCGGGCGGTCGGTTTCGTGGGCACCGCGGTGCACCACTTCGAGCTGGGCCAGATCGCCCTCGCCGTGGTCAAGCGGAACGTTGCCGAGGATGCCCGGCTGATGGTGGGGGAGACGGCCGCCGCCATCGATCCGGCGTAAGGGATGCCGCGCAGGCGGCGGTGAAGCGGAAAATCTTCTGCTTCTGGCCGCCGTCGCGGCCGATTCTGCTGCTTCCGGCTGTCGACCGGAGGGGAGCCGGCGGTTTAGGATCCCGGCATGACCACAGGGACGTTGATCACGGTTGCCCCCACCGGCGCGGAGTCGGCCAAGGCGGAGGTGCCGGCGCTGCCGGTGACCCTCGACGAGCTGCTGCTGACCGCCAAGGAGTGCGAGGCGCTCGGCGCCGCCGTGATCCACGTCCACATCCGCGACGACGAGGCGAAGCCCACCCTCGACCAGGGTCGGCTGCGGGACACCGTGGCGGCGCTGCGGCAGAGCACCGACCTGATCGTGCAGCTCTCCTCCGGCGGCGCGGTGACCGACCCGGAGGCCGCCCGGCTGGCTGTGCTCGACGCCGGCCCGGACATGGCCTCCTGCACCATGGGCACGGTCAACTTCGGCGACGACGTGTTCCTCAACCGCTGGGAGTTCATCGTCGACCTGCACACCCGCATGCAGGAGCGGGGGGTCGTCCCCGAGTACGAGATCTTCGACCTCGGTCACCTCACGGCGCTCCAGCGCCTGCTCGGCAAGTACGGCCTGCCGCACGGCGGGCACGTGCACGTCGACTTCGTGATGGGGGTGCCGGGCGGTATGCCGGGCACCACGGCCACGCTGGTGGCCGCCCAGCAGATGCTGCGCGACCTGCCGGAGGGCACCACCTTCTCGGCCACCGGCATCGGGCGCACCACCATCCCCGTGCTGCTGGCCTCGCTCTCGGCCGGCGGTCACCTGCGGGTCGGCATGGAGGACACGGTCACCTACGCGAAGGGCCGGCCGGTCGAGTCCAACATGCAACTGGTCGCCCGCGCGGTCGGCTTCGCGCAGCTCGCCCAGCGCCCCCCGCTGACCACCTCCGAGGCCCGGGCGCTGCTCGGCCTGTAAGCGACGGCCGGCCCGCCACCCCTGTACGCCGGCGGCCGGCGTGCCTGGTCACCCCGGTGCCGGCCCCGTCGAGCCCGTCGGTACCGTCCACTCGTGGGAAAGACGTACGAGGGCGGCGTGCCGCTCGCCGAGGTGGTCCGGTCCGGGTTCGTGGAGGGCTTCCACCGTGGGTCCGTGGCGGTGCTCGACGCCGCCGGCGCGCCGGTGTCCGGGGCGGGTGACGCCACCTCGCCAGTCTTCCCGCGGTCGTCCAACAAGCCGATGCAGGCGATCGGGATGCTCCGGGCCGGCCTGCCGCTGACCGACCCGGCCGACGTGGCGCTGGTCTCGGCGAGCCACGCCGGCGAGGAGTTCCACGTCGAGCGGGTCCGTGCCCTGCTGCGCGGGGCCGGCCTGGCCGAGGACGCGCTGCACTGCCCGCCGGACCTGCCGGTCGGCGAGGCGGCCCGGGAGGCGGTGCTGCGTGCCGGGGGTGGCCCGTCCCGGGTCCTGATGAACTGCTCCGGCAAGCACACGGGCATGCTGCTCACCTGCCTGGCCGCCGGCTGGCCGCTGGACGGCTACTGGCGGCCGGAGCACCCGCTCCAGCAGCGGCTCACCGCCGCAATCGAGGAGTTCACCGGGGAGAAGGCAGCGGCCGTCGGGGTGGACGGCTGCGGCGCTCCGGTGCTGGCCGTGTCGCTGACCGGGCTGGCGCGGGCGTTCCTGCGGCTGGTCTCCGCCGAGCCGGGCACCGTCGAGCGGACGGTGGCCGACGCCATGCGGGCGTACCCGGAACTGGTGGGGGGCACCCAGGCCGACGACACCCGGCTGATGCGCGGCGTACCCGGGCTGCTGGCCAAGGTCGGCGCGGAGGGCGTGATCGCCGCGGCGGTGCCGGAGGTCGGCGCGGTGGCGCTCAAGATCGACGACGGCGCCGGGCGGGCCCGGATGCCGGTGCTGGTGTCGGCCCTGCGCCGGCTCGGCGTCGAGGCCCCGGTGCTGGCCGAGTACGCCGAGATCCCGCTGCTCGGCGGCGGCCTGCCGGTCGGGGCGGTCCGTCCGGTCTGGTGACCGGGGCGGTCAGCGGAGGAAGTCGAGCAGCGCGGCGTTGACCGGCTCGGGGCGCTCCAGCGGCAGCAGGTGACCGGCGTCCGGGACGTCCGGCAGCCGTACGCCCCGGGGGGCCTCGGCGGCGATCCGGTCGGCCAGCCGGCGGATGTCGGCCAGGTCGTCCGCGCCCGCGCCGGCCAGCACCGGCATCCGCAGCTCGGCCAGCCGCTCGATCGCCGGCGGGTCCAGCTCGCCGGCCTCGACCGCGCTGAGCGCCTGCTCGGCGGCGAGCGCCCGGCGGTCCATCTCCTCGGCGAACCGGATCAGCTCCGGGTCGACGTCGGACGGCTCGCGGGTCGGGCCGACCACCCAGAACCGCACCTCGCCGGCCGCGGTCGCGCCGAAGTCCTCCGGGTCGACGTCGCCGACCAGTTGCTCCCAGAGTTGCTCGGTCTCCTCGGACCACTCGTTGCCGGAGACCGGGGCGCCGAAGAGGGCCAGCGCGGCGACCCGCTCCGGGTACGCGAGCGCGGTGTCCACCGCGACCTTGCCGCCGAACGAGCAGCCCACCAGGGCGGCCTGCGCCACGCCCAGCGCGTCGAGCAGGCCGATCACGTCGTCGTGGTGCGCGAAGGGGGTGGGTGGCAGCTCGGAGTCGCCGTAGCCGCGCAGGTCGACGGCGATGACCCGGTGCCGGGCGGCGAGCGCGAGCACCTGTCCGCGCCACATCCGCCGGTCGGCGATGCCGGCATGCAGCAGCACCACGGGGCTGCCACTGCCCACCTCGTCGTACGTGAGCAGGGCACCGTTGACTTCGATCTTCGCCACGGGGGCACCGTACGGATCGGGCATCGGGCGCGCAACCGGCTATCGGTGACCTCGCTAACTCTGGCAAGCATTTCGCTTGCAGCAGCTAGCAGCACGGGTTAGCGTGGAGTCATGGCCACCAGCAAGGACCTTCCCGACGTCGGCGGGTTCATTCGCGACCTGCGCCGCAACGCGAAGATCTCACTGCGGCAGCTCGCCGAGCAGGCCGGCGTCAGCAACCCGTACCTGAGCCAGATCGAGCGCGGCCTGCGCAAGCCGAGCGCCGAGGTGCTCCAGCAGCTCGCCAGCGCCCTGCGCGTCTCCACCCCGGCCATGTACCTGCGGGCCGGGCTGCTGGACGACAAGGAGGGGCAGGGCGTGCTCGCGGCGATCGCCGTCGACCCCGAGCTGACCATGGCCCAGAAGCAGTCGCTCACCCAGATCTACGAGACGTTCCGCCGGGAGAACGCGCGCCTCGCCGAGGCGACCGCGACGGCCCAGGCGGCCACCGAACCGGCCGAGCCGGCCACCGCGCCGGAGGCCCCCGCCACCGTCGCGCCGGCCGCGACCGGCCCCACGGCACCGGACGGCACCCCGACCGAGGCGGTCCTCGAGTCGGTCGCCGTCACCGAGGCGGGCCACGCGCCCGCCCCGACCACCGCCGTCCCCCAGAAGAAGACCGCCCGCAGGGTGGTCCGGAAGGCCGCCGGTGCGGCCGAAGAGGAGCAGTCATGACCCAGCCGAAGACCAACCGCATCCCGGCCCCCGTCTACGCCGCCGCCGGCGCCGGCGAGCTGGCCCTCCAGCAGCTGCGCAAGCTGCCCACCGTGGTCGGTGACCTCGGCACCCGCGTCGTCGCCGACCTCGGCGGCAAGGCCGTCGTCACCGGTTTCGAGCTGCGCCAGAAGGCGACCGAGACGCTGCGCACCGCCAACCTGACCGCGACCGGGCTGCGGGAGAAGGCCGGCTCGGGCGACCTCGACCTGGACAAGCTCCGCGAGGCCGCCAACCTGGACAAGCTCCGCGAGGCGGCCAACCTGGACAAGCTGCGGGAGGCGGCCGGCCGCAACGCCGCCGCCGTGCTGGCCGGCGCGCAGGCCGCGCAGGAGCGCGCCCTGGCCGCGTACGCCGAGCTGGTCGCCCGCGGTGAGCGGGTCGTCGGCGCGGGCGTGCTGGAGGCCGCCGACACGGTGAACGCCGACATCGAGGCGACCGAGGCCGACACCACCCCGGCCGCGCCGGCCGAGGTGCCGACGCCGGCCGAGGTGGCCCAGGTCGTCGAGGCCAAGCCGGCCGCCGTGAAGCGGACCCGGGCCACCAAGGCGACCGCCGCCAAGGCGACCCCGTCGGCGAAGCTGCCGAAGACCACGAAGCGCACCCGCCCCGCCGCCGAGTAGGTCGAAGCTGGACCGAGACCCCGGACGCCGTCCTGTCGGACGTTTCCGGGGTCTCGGCATAAGCTTGCCGGCATGGCCTACGCCGCGCCGCTCTTCTTCGACGACGTCCGCCTCGTGATCGAGCTGATCCTGCTCGTGTTCGCTCTGGTCATCGAGGCTGTCTCCCTGGTGCACGCGATCACCCAGCGCTCCGATGCCTTCGCGGCCATCGGCACCCTTCCCAAGGGCGGGTGGATCGCCATCCTGGCCGTCTGCATGGTGCTGACCCTGCTCGGTGTCGGGGGTGGCGTGCTGAGCATCTTCGGTCTGATCGGCATCGCGGCGGCGCTGATCTACCTGCTCGACGTTCGCGTCGGCCTGCGCGACCTGCACGGCGGCGGAGGCTCCTGGTGAGAGGTTTCCGCTGGCCACCGCCGCCCGACGGCGGCCCCCGCACCTGGGGCCCGGGCCCCGGCGCGCCCCGCACCGGCCGGCCGGCCCTGCCGGAGCCGGAGACCGAGCTGGTCACCACCCCGCACGGCGTGCGCCTGGAGCGCCTGGTCACCGGCACCGGCGACCCGGTCACCGTGTTCGCGCACGGGCTGGGCAACGGCATCGCCACCACCCGCCCGTTCGGCAGCGGCGTCACCGGCCGACGGCTCTTCTTCCAGTTCCGCGGGCACGGCCGGTCCGACTCGCCGCCCGGCCCGTGGAACTACCTGGACCTGGCCCGTGACCTCCGCGCCGTGGCCGACCTCGGCGGCGCCACCCGGGCCTTCGGGGCCAGCCTCGGCGCCGGCGCGCTCTGCCGCCTGCTCGCCGAGAGCCCGGGACGCTTCGAGAAGCTCGTCTTCTTCCTGCCGGCGGTGCTGGACACCCCGCGTGGCGAGGTGGCCCGGGCGCGGCTCACCGACCTGCTCGACGCCGTGGCCGACGGGGATGCCTCCGCGCTGGCCGACGTGGTGTCGCTGGAGCTGCCGCCGTCGGTGCGCAACACCCCGGCCGGCTGGGCCTACCTGCGGCAGCGGCTCGACCAGCTGCTCCGCGACGGGCTCGCGCCCGGCCTGGCCGGCCTGCCCGAGCAGGCCCCGCTGCGCGACGCCGGCGTGCTCGCCGGGGTCACCGCGCCGGCCCTGGTGATCGGCTGCGCGGGCGACGACCTGCACCCGGTCGCCGTCGCCGAGCGGTTGGCCGCCGCGCTGCCCCGGGCCACCCTGCACGTGTACGACCGGCCGGGCGTGCTCTGGACGGAACGCGCCGACCTGCGGGAGCGGATCTCGACGTTCCTCAACGGGTAACGTCGGCGGTCATGGGCGTCACACACCACGGCCGCACCCACCGTCTCGACCTCGCCGACCCCACCCTGCGGGAGTGGCAGTGCACGGTGCTGGCGGCCGATCCCGAGCAGGGCATCGTGCTGGACCGGTCGGCCTTCTATCCAGGCGGCGGCGGGCAGCCGCCGGACCACGGGGTGCTGCTCTGGCAGGGGGTGCAGACCCGGATCGTCGGCACCCGCAAGGGCGACGACCTCTGGCTCGTTCCGGCCGAGGGTGACCCGGTGCCGCCGGTCGGCACCGCCGTCGCCGGCGCGGTCGAGGACACCCGGCGGACCATGCTGATGCGCACCCACTCCGGCCTGCACGTGCTGTGCGGCGTGGTGTTCCGCGACTTCGGCGCGCTGGTCACCGGCGGGAACATGGAACCGGGCGAGGCCCGGATGGACTTCAACCTCCCCGAGGTGCCGCCGGACTTCAAGGCCCGCATCGAGGACCTGGTCAACGCCGAGGTGGCCGCCGACCGGTCGGTCGCCGTCCGGGTGCTGCCCCGGGCCGATGCGCTGGCCCTGCCGGACATCATCCGCACCCAGTCGAACCTGATCCCGCCGGACGAGCAGGAGGTGCGGATCGTCGACATCGTCGGGCTGGACGTGCAGGCCGACGGCGGCACCCACGTCGCCTCCACGGCCCAGATCGGCAGGGTCCAGGTGGTCAAGGTGGAGAGCAAGGGCCGCGCCAACCGCCGGGTGCGGGTGCGCCTGGTCGACTGAGGCCGGCCGGGGCGGTTCGCGTGACGCCGCCGAATCCGGACCTCCGCTGTCAGGTATCGGTGCCACGGTGGTCCCATGACGACACCGCTGACAGGGAAGATCGCGCTCGTTGCCGGCGCGACCCGGGGCGCCGGGCGACAGATCGCCGTCCAGCTCGGCGCCGCCGGGGCCACCGTCTACGCCACCGGCCGATCCACCCGGGAGCGCCGGTCGGAGATGGGCCGGCCGGAGACCATCGAGGAGACCGCCGAGCTGGTGACCGCGGCGGGTGGCACCGGCATCGCCGTCGCCGTCGACCACCTCGACCCCGAGCAGGTCCGCCGCCTCGTCGCGCGGATCGACGCCGAGCAGGGCCGGCTCGACGTGCTGGTCAACGACATCTGGGGCGCCGACCCGCTGATCACCTGGGAGAAGCCGGTCTGGGAGCAACCCCTGGACGCCGGCTTCCGCACCCTCCGGCTGGCCGTGGACACCCACATCATCACGAGCCACTTCGCCCTGCCGTTGCTGATCCGCAACCCGGGCGGCCTCGTCGTCGAGATCGGCGACGGGACCAAGGAGTACAACGACACCGAGTACCGGCTCTCGGTCTTCTACGACCTGGCCAAGGTCTCGGTGAACCGGCTCGCCTTCAGCCAGGCGCACGAGCTGGCGCCGCACGGCGCCACGGCGGTCGCGCTCACCCCGGGCTGGCTGCGCTCGGAGGCCATGCTGGAGCACTTCGGCGTCACCGAGGCGACCTGGCGTGACGGCGCGGCGACCGACCCGCACTTCGTCATGTCGGAGACGCCGGCCTTCGTGGGGCGCGCGGTGGCCGCGCTGGCCGCCGACCCGGACCGGGCCCGCTGGAACGGGAAGTCCGTGGACAGCGGCGGGCTGGCCCAGGTGTACGGCTTCACCGACCTCGACGGCACCCGCCCGCACTGGGCGCGCTACTACGAGGAGGTGGTCCGGCCCGGCAAGCCGGCGAACGACGCCGGCTACCGCTGACCGGCGTCCGACTCCCCGGTGTAGAGCGCGGCCGCGCGGCGGGCCGCCTCGGCGCAGCGGGCCCGCAGCTCCGGCGGGTCGAGCACCTCCACCTCGGGGCCGAGCGCCAGCAACTGGGCGTACGCCACCTCGACCGACTCGACGGGCAGCCGGAGCACCACCCGGCCCTGCCCGTCGGGCCGGCCGGCGGCGGCGACCGCCTCGGCGTGGACGAACGGGGCGTCGACCAGGTGCCGCAACGCGCGCAGCCCGGCCGGAGTGAGCCGCACGGTGACCTCGGCCCGGAGGATGTCCCGCAGGAACGCCTCGGCCTGCTCCCGCCAGTGCGCCCCGAGGTCGAAGCCCTCGTCCCGGTCGAAGCCCTCCCCGCCGACCTCGACGCCGACCACCCGGTCCACCCGGTACGTCCGCCACCCGTCGCCGACCCGGCCGACCAGGTACCAGACGCCGTTCTTCAGCACCAGCCCGTACGGCGCGACCGACCGGGTCACCTCCCGCTCGCCGCGCCGGTAGCGCAGCTCGACCTGCCGGTCCCGCCAGACCGCCCGGGCCAGCTCGGCCAGCCACGGCGGCGGGCCGGACTCCCGGAACCAGCCCGGCACGTCCAGATGGAACCGCTGGCCGGTGCGGGCGGGCGCGTCCCGCAGGCTCGGCGGCAGCGCGGCGAGCACCTTCAACTCGGCGCCGGCCACCGCGTCGGCCAGCCCCATGTCGCCGGCCGGGCCGGGCAGCCCGGCCAGGAAGAGCGCCTCCGCCTCGTCCCGCGTCAGCCCGGTCAGCCGGGTCCGGTAGCCGCCGAGCAGCCGGTAGCCGCCGGCCCGCCCGCGGTCGGCGTAGACCGGCACCCCGGCGGCGGAGAGCGCCAGCACGTCCCGGTAGACGGTGCGTTCGGAGACCTCCAGCTCGCGGGCCAGCTCGGCCGCGGTCATCGCCTCCCGCGCCTGGAGCAGGAGCACCAACGAGATCAACCGGGACGCGCGCACCCGCCCATCCTGCCCTCCGGCGCGGGACCCGGGATGCGGTGGACCACTAGGCTCTCCGGTCGTGGACGCACCCCGCCTCGCCGCGCCCGTGACCGGCGCCGTCACCCGTTTCCTCGCCGGCGCCGGCCTGCTGCTGCGCGGTCTCGGCCTCTACGTCCGCAGCCCCGGCCTCATGCTGCTCGGCGTCGTGCCGGCGCTGATCACCGGCGCGATCTTCGTGGCCCTCTTCGCCACCCTGCTGTACTTCGTGGACGACCTGGCCGCGCTGGTCACCGCGTTCGCGGACGACTGGTCGGAAACCTGGCGCAGCCTCATCCGGGTGGCGGCCGGCCTGGCCGTCGTCGGGCTGGCCGGCCTGCTCGGGGTGCTCACCTTCACGGCGGTCACCCTGGCCGTGGGCGACCCGTTCTACGAGAAGATCTCCGAGCGGGTGGAGGAGCGCCTCGGCGGCACGCCCGGCGCGGTCGAGGTGCCGTTCTGGGCCTCGCTGCGGCGCAGCATTCTCGACTCGTTGCGCCTGGTGGCCATCTCCGCGCTGGTCGGCGTACCCCTGTTCGCGGCCGGCTTCATCCCGGTGGTCGGGCAGACGGTCGTCCCGGTGGTCGGCGCCCTGGTGGGTGGTTGGTTCCTCGCCCTGGAGCTGGTCGGCGCACCGTTCTACCGGCGCGGCATGCGACTGCCGGAGCGGCGGTCGTTGCTCAGGGCGGACCGGCCGGCCACTCTGGGGTTCGGGGTGGCGGTCTTCGTCTGCTTCCTGATCCCGCTCGGCGCGGTGCTGGTCATGCCGGCGGCCGTGGCCGGGGCCACCCTGCTGGCCCGCCGGGCGCTCGGGCAGTCCGTCGTCGAGGAGGGGTGACATGGAGACGGTCCTGATCGAGGGGGACATCACCGCGCAGCAGGTCGACGCCATCGTCAACGCGGCCAACTCGTCGCTGCTCGGCGGCGGGGGCGTGGACGGCGCGATCCACCGCGCGGGCGGACCGGCCATCCTGGAGGAGTGCCGGGCGTTGCGCGCCTCCCGCTACCCGGACGGCCTGCCCACCGGCCAGGCGGTCGCCACCACGGGCGGCCACCTGCCGGCCCGCTGGGTGGTGCACACCGTGGGGCCGGTCTTCTCCCCGCGCGAGGACCGGTCGGTGCTGCTGCGCGACTGCTACGCCAACAGCCTCCGGATCGCCGACGGGCTGGGCGCGGCGCGCGTCGCCTTCCCGCTGATCTCCGCCGGCATCTACGGCTGGCCGGTCGAGGACGCGGTGGCGCAGGCGCTGGCCGCGCTGCACGCGGCCACCCCGGCGTACGTCACCGAGGCCCGGCTGGTGCTCTTCGGCGCGGAGACCTACGCGACCGCCGTCCGGGTCGCCGCCGGGCGCTAGTCGAGGTCGCGCAGGCAGGACCACTGGCTGCCCACCGGCCGGTAGCCCAGCCGCGTGTTGATCGCCAGCATCGGGCCGTTCGCCTCGTCGTTCGAGGTGTACGCGGTGCGTACCCCGTTGGCCGCCGCCCGGTGCAGCGCGGCCCGCTTCGCCAGCCCGGCCAGGCCGCGCCCGCGGTGTCCGGGAATGGTGCCGGTGAAGTCCGACCACATCCGGTCGCCGTCGCGCTTGACGAGGCTGACGGCGGCCAGCGTGCCGTCCACCTCGGCCAGCGTGCTGGCGTCCCGGTCCAGGCCCACGTTCTCCCAGACCTCGTGGTGCCAGATTTCGTAGCCGAGCGCGTCCGTGGGGACGTCGCCCGGCTCGTCCACGGACGCCTCGGCGTCCACCCGGTGGATCCGGCGCGGGTCCACCTCGGCGGCCGGCAGCAGCCGCACGCCGGGCGGCGGCTCGGGCATGGGCGGGGCGGGCCGGAGGTCCAGCGCGGAGTAGCGCAGCTCGCGACTGGGCGCGAAGCCGTGCCGGCGGGCGAACGGGAGCGACTCGGGCTGGGACCAGGTGAGCAGCCGCTTCGCCCCGATGTGGCGCAGGTGGCCGAGCGCGGCGTCCAGGAGGGCCGTGCCGACTCCCCGGAGCCGGTGCGCCGGGTGGACGTGCAGGGTGGAAACCTCGCCGACGTTCGCCTCCGAGGTGTGGCTGTTCCGGTACGCCGACACCCAGCCGACCACCTGCCCGTCCGCCTCCGCCACCCAGGCCGCCCAGTCCTCACCGGGCGGCGGCTGGGCGATCATGCGGCGGGTCGACTCGACGCCGCGCACCAGGTACGGGTGGACGACGGCGCGCAGCGCCACCACACCGGGTGCGTCCTCGGGGCGGGCAGGTCGGATCAGGTTCTCAGTCATCGGGCCGACCCTATGGCCGCCGCCCAGCCGCCCGCGACGGGTTTACCGGGCGGCCGGTCACGCCGAGTCGCGGACGACCAGTTCGGTGGGGAGCAGCAGCGCCAGCTCGACCTGCTCGCCCGCGGCGATCCGGAGCAGTTGCCGGGTCATGGCCCGCCCAAGCTCCACTATCGGCTGCTTCACGGTGGTCAGCGGCGGTTCGGTGTACGCCGCCGTCTCGATGTCGTCGAACCCGATCATCGCCACGTCGTCCGGCACCCGCCGGCCGGCTTCCCGCAGGGTGCGCAGCGCGGCGTGCGCCATGAGGTCGGACGCCGCGAACACCGCGTCCAGCTCCGGGTCGGCGGCGAGCAGTTGCCGCATGGCCGCCGTGCCGGACTCCCGGGTGAAGTCGCCGTACGCCACCAGCTCCGGCAGGCCGGCGGCGGCGACCGTCTCCCGGTAGCCGATCAGCCGCTCGATGCCGGCGACCATGTCCTGCGGCCCGGCGATGGTGGCGATCCGCCGCCGACCGTTCGCGATCAGGTGGCGGACCGCCTCGGCCACCCCGCCCACGTGGTCGACGTCGACGTACGGGACCTGGGCGCCGTCCAGCGGCCGGCCGCTGCACACCACGGGGATGCCGAGCTGGGCCAGGCGCCCGGGGAGCGGGTCCTCGCCGTGCAGGGAGGCGAACAGCACCCCGTCGACGTGCCGCCCGGTGGTGTAGCGCTCGACCCGCTCGTGCCCGGCCGGCGAGCCCGCCAGCATGAGCACGAGCTGCTTGTCGGCGGCCTCCAGTTCCTGGGCCGCGCCGCGGATGATCCCCGGGAACACCTGGTCGTCGGAGAAGACCCGGGTGGCCGCCTCGGGCAGGACCAGCGCGATCGAGTCGGTGCGCTGGGTCACGAGGCTGCGGGCGGCGAGGTTCGGGACGTACCCCAGTTCCTCGACGGCCCGGCGGACCGCCTGCTGGATCGGTTCGGCGACGGTGGTGGAGCCGTTGACCACCCGGGAGACCGTCGCCCGGGACACCCCGGCCCGTCTGGCCACCGCCTCCAGGGTCGGTCGCTGTGCCGTCGTCATCCCCGTCACCACCACCTCGTCACAGCCCGTTCCGGGAGATCACCTCCTGGTACCAACGGGCACTCTCCTTCGGTGTGCGCCGCTGGGTCAGGTAGTCGACGTGGACGATCCCGAACCGCTTCCGGTAGCCCTCGGCCCATTCGAAGTTGTCCAGCAACGACCATACGAGATAACCGCGCAGGTCGACGCCGCGGGAGAGCGCGTCGTGCGCCGCGCGCAGGTGCCCGTCGAGGTAGGCGATCCGGTCGGTGTCGGTCACCCGGCCGGTCCCGTCGATGTCCCGGTCGGGGAAGGCCCCGCCGTTCTCCGTGATGAACAACGGTAGGCCCGGGTGGTCGGCGGCCACCCGCTCCAGCAGCCGGGTGAGGCCGGCCGGCTCGATCATCCACCCCGTGTCGGTGAGCGGCCCGACCGGCGGCAGGAACTCGACGCTGCCCGCGGTGCCCGGGTAGGCGCTGTTCCCGGCGCCGCCCGCCCGGCCGGCCACGTAGGTGGGCGAGTAGTAGTTGATCCCCAGCAGGTCGAGCGGCGCGGCGATCAGCTTCTCGTCCCCGTCTCGGAGGAAGTCCGGTTCGACGATCCGGCTCAGGTGGGCCAGCACGTCGTCCGGGTAGCCGGCGCCGGTCAGCGGGCCCAGGAAGATCCGGTTCTGCAGGCCGTCGACCAGCCGCACGGCGGCGGCGTCCGCCGCGCTGCCGCCGTCGGCCGGCCGCACGTCGGCCAGGTTGAGGGTGATCCCGACGGCCTCCGCGCCGGCCGCGCGCAGCGCCCGGGCCGCCAGGCCGTGCCCGAGCAGCAGATGGTGTACGGCCCGGAACGCCGCCCCCGCGTCCCGCCGGCCCGGCGCGTGCACGCCGTTGCCGTAGCCGAGGTAGGCCGAGCACCACGGCTCGTTCAGCGTGGTCCAGGTGCGGACCCGGTCGCCGAGGCGCTGGTGCACGGCGAGGGCGTGGTCGGCGAAGTGCTCGGCGGTCTCCCGGGCGGTCCAGCCGCCCCGGTCCTCCAGCGCCTGCGGCAGGTCCCAGTGGTAGAGCGTGACGAACGGGTCGATGCCCCGGGCCAGCAGGGCGTCCACCAGCCGGTCGTAGAAGTCCAGGCCGCGCGGGTCGACCGGCCCGGTGCCGTCGGGCCGGATCCGGGGCCAGGCGACCGAGAACCGGTACGCCCGCAGCCCCAGCTCCGCCATCAGCGCGACGTCCTCGGCGTACCGGTGGTAGTGGTCGCAGGCCACGTCGCCGGTGTGCCCCTGGAACACCCGGCCCGGCGTACGGCTGAAGGTGTCCCAGATGGACTCGCCGCGGCCGTCCTCCCGGGCGGCGCCCTCGATCTGGTACGCGGCGGTGGCCGCCCCCCAGACGAAGCCCTCGGGGAACCGGAGTTCCGTCACGCCTTCACCGCGCCTTCCATGATGCCGCCGATGATCTGCCGCCCGAACGCGACGAACACCAGCAGCAGGGGCAGGGTGGCGATGGCCGTCCCGGTGAACACCTGCGACATGTCCTGGTAGTAGCCGTCGGACAGGGCCCGCAGCGACAGCTGCACGGTCGGGTTCTCCGGGTCGTTGAGCACGGCGTACGGCCACAGGAAGTCGTTCCAGGTGGTCATGAAGGTGAGCAGGCCCAGCACGGCGGCGGCCGGGCGCAGCGCGGGCAGCACGACGTTCCAGTAGATCCGGGCGGTGTTGCAGCCGTCCATCCGCGCGGCCTCGATCAGCTCGGTGCTCACCGCCTGGCCGGCGTACTGGCGCATCATGAACACGCCGAACCCGGTGACCAGCGCGGGCACGATGACCGCCGGCAGCCGGTCGTTCCAGTTCAGCTTCGTCATCAACAGGTAGAGCGGGATCACGCCGAGCTGGGTGGGCACCATCATGGTGGCCACGATGACCAGCAGCAGCGCGTTCCGCCCGCGGAAGCGCAGCTTCGCGAAGGCGAACCCGGCCAGGGTGGAGAAGAAGACCACGGAGACGGTGACCGTGCCGGCCACGATCGCCGAGTTGACCAGCCCGGTGAGGAAGTACGCGTCGGTGTTGGTGAACAGCCGGGCGATGTTGGCGCCGAGGTTGCCGCCCGGGCTGAGCGGGGGCGGGACCTGGCCCATGGCGTCGCTGGTCCGGCTGGCCACCACGAACATCCAGTAGATCGGGAAGATCGACATCAGGGCCGTGACGGCCAGCGCCAGGTAGGTGAGCCGGCCGGCCGACCAGAGGCGGGTCATCGGGAGTCCTCCTTGCGCGCGCCGCCGCCGAGCCGGCGGAGGAGCAGGACGTTGACGGCCGCGACCACCGCGATGAGCGCGAAGAGCAGCCAGGCGATCGCGGAGCCGTAGCCGAAGTTGTAGTGCGGCGCGAACGCGTTCTCGAACATGTACATGGTCACGGTCTGCGACTCGCGCAGCGGCCCGCCGCGGATCGCGTTGGTGCCCGAGTTGAACAGCCGGGGCTCGGTGAAGAGCTGGAGGCCGCCGATGGTGGAGATGATGACCGCGAAGATGATCGTCGGCTTGAGCAGTGGCACGGTGATCGACCAGAACTGCCGGGCGCGGCCGGCGCCGTCGATGGCCGCGGACTCGTAGAGGTCGCGCGGGATGGCCTGCATGGCGGCCAGGAAGATCAGCGCGTTGTAGCCGGTCCACCGCCAGTCGACCATGGCGGAGATGGCCACCCAGGAGGCGAGCCGGTTGGCCTTCCAGTCGATCGCGTCGACGCCGACGTGGTCGAGCAGCCAGTTGATCATGCCGAAGTCGCGGCCGAAGAGCACCGCGAAGACGATCGCGACCGCGGCCGTCGAGGTGACGTTGGGGATGAGCACCGCCATCCGCCAGGTGGTCCGGGCCCGGAGCTGCCGGTTGAGCAGGTTGGCGAGCCAGAGCGCGAGCAGCAGCTGGGGGACCGTGGAGATGACGAAGATGCCCAGGGTGTTGACCACCGAGTGCCAGAAGTCCGGGTCGGCCAGCAACTCGCTGTAGTTGTCGAGCCCGACGAACGGGTGGTCGGCGCCGAGCAGGTCCCAGTCGTGCAGCGAGACCCAGAAGGTGTAGGCCAGCGGGTAGATCCCGAAGACCCCGAAGAGCAGGAAGAACGGGGCGATGTACAGGTAGGGCGAGTACCTCGTGTCGAACCGGCTGAGCCGGACGCTTCGGGAGGGGCGGGTGGTGCCGGGCGTCGGTGCGACCGGCGGGCGGGCGTCGAGCTGGACTGCCATGGCCCGGGACTCCTTTCCGCCGTGCGGGCGGCACCCGTCGACCGGGGACCGCCCGCACGCCTGGCTCGGGTTACTTGGCAGCGGCCTTCTCGGCGTTCCCGACCGCGTCGGCCCAGCCCTGCTCCGGGCTGCGCTTGCCCAGCTCCACCGAGCGGACGGCGTTCTCCACCTCGGTGCGGACGGCCTGGTTCTTCGGGCCCATGTAGACCGGCTTCAGGTTCTTGGCGCCCTCGGCGAAGATCCTGCCGACCGGTGCCGTCGAGAAGTACGCGTTCGTCGAGTCGACGATGGCCGGGTCCGCCAGCGCCTGCGGCGAGGAGGGCAGGGGGCCCTTGGCCTTGAACGCGCCGATCTGGCCCTGGGCGCTGGTCAGGAACTTCGCCAGCTCGATCGCCGCGGCCTGGTGCTTGCTCTGCTTCGGCACCGCCAGGAAGGAGCCGCCCCAGTTGCCGCCGTTGCCAGGAACCTGGGCGATGTCCCACTTGCCCTTGGCGCCCGGCCCGGCGTTGCCCTCGATGACGCCGGTCATCCACGCCGGGCAGGCGATGGTGGCGAACTTCGACTGCTTGAACGCGGAGACCCACTCCTCCGACCACGACCCGTACCGGCCGGACAGGCCGGAGTCGATGATGTCCATGGTGGTGTCGTACGCCTGCCGGACCGCCGGGTTGCTGTCGACGACCAGCTTGTCGCCGGTGTCGTAGTAGCTGTAGCCGGTGGTGTTGCCGGCGGTCTGGAGCAGGATGGTGTTGAACGTGTTGGTCGCCGCGTCGAGGAACGCGGCGCCGGTGTTCTTCGCCTTGAACTGCTCGCCGACCTTGATGTAGTCGGGCCAGGTGGGCCAGAGCTTCGAGACGGCCTCGCGGTCGGTGGGCAGGCCGGCCTTGGCGAACAGGTCCTTGCGGTAACACATGGCCATGCCGCCGACGTCGGTGCCGAGGCCGATGAGCTGCTTGCCGTCGGCGGTGAGCCCCTGGTTCCACTTCCAGTCGAGGAAGTTGCCCTTCAGGTCGGCGGCGCCGTGGTCGAGCAGGTTGACGAAGTTCTGCGGGTTGGCCTTGTACTCGACGAGCAGGCCCTCCTCGATGGCGACGATGTCGCCCGCGCCCTTGCCCGCGGCGAGCCACTGGGTGAGCTTCGGCGAGTACTCGTCCAGGTTGCTGCCGGTGCCCCGCTCGACGATCTTCACGTCGGGGTGGCTGGCCATGTACTCCTTGTAGAGCTCCGCGTAGCCGAACTGGCCGAAGACATCGACGGTGAGCGTGACCGGGCCACCGGCGGCGGCCTCGTTGTCACCGCCTCCGCAGGCGGTGGCGCCCAGCAGCGCGGTGGTGGCGACCAGGGCCACCGCGGCCAGGCGGCGGCGCGTGAAGGTGACCATCTCTTATCTGACCCCTCTAGGTGTATCGGGTGGTGGCGGGCGGTTCCGGTACTCAGAGAGCGCTCTCACGACAGGGTGGTGGCTGCCCCGGACCGTGTCAAGAGAGCGCTCTCAGAGCGTCCGGAAAAAGGCGGAGAGTGGCGCTCCGGTGGGAAACGCCGCTCTCCGCCCGATGTCCGCACGACCCCCCGGCGGGGTCAGCCCACCCGCAGCCCGTCGAGCAGGCGGCGGTCGCCCGCCACCCCGAGGGCGTCGAAACTGATCCGGCCCATCACCGCGAGCAGCAGGTCACTGGCGGTGCCGGTGATCTGCGCCCGGGCGTGGTGCTCGTCGTGGTCGAGGATCGTCGCGGTGTCCAGCAGGGCCATCCCCTCGCCGCGCAGCCGCAGGTACCACTCCTGCGCGGCGTCGGTCGCGGTCAGCTGGACCACCCCGTGCCACTGACCGGGCTGGACCCGCCGGCCCGCCGGCAGCCAGGTGTCCAGCACCTCGCTCACCCCGTCGGCCGCGAGCTTCGCCTCGATCGGCTCACCCGCGCCGATCGCGAGCTGGGCGTCCCAGCGGTGCACCGCGGTCTCGTGCGCCGCCCGGCGCGGCCAGAAGGCCGCCTTCTTCGGCTGCGGGGCGAAGTTCCACGCCGGCGCCTCCGGGTCCAGCGTCTCGAACAGCGCCAGCAGCCGCTCGTACTCCTGGCCGTACCACTGGGCCGGCGTGAGGCCGGCCGGCGGCTCCGGGTCGTGCCGCTCCGGACGGCTGGTCGTCCCGGCGGTCAACACCGTGCGGGCCCAGACATACATCCTGGTGAGGTGATGGGCGAGGTCGGAGACCGTCCAGCCGGGACAGGACAGCACCGGAGTGTCGGGGGGCGCCTCCGCGACGGCGGCGGCGAAGGCGGGACCCTCCGTCCGCAACGCGCCGATCCAGAAGTCCTTCGTGCCGTGCAGTCTGCTCATCGCAATCCTCCCGGGGGTGACCGGGCCACCAGTGGGTGCCGCGGCTACCCCTCAGCCTAGGGTGAGAGGCGTGTCAGACGTCTACGCCGAACCGACGACCGGAGCCGACCCGACCGACCCGGCCACCCTGGCGCGCTACACCACGCTGCGCCTCGGCGGCCCCGCCGGGCGGCTGGAGGTCGCCACCAGCGCCGACGAGATCGTTCGGAAGGTCCGGGAGGCGGAGGCCCGGGAGCAGGCCGTCCTGCTGCTGGCCGGCGGCAGCAACGTGGTGATCGGCGACCAGGGCTTCCCGGGCGCCGTCGTGCTCATCCGCTCCCGGGGCTTCCAGGTGGTCGCCGAGGACACCGACACGGTCACCGTACGCGTCGAGGCCGGCGAGCCCTGGGACGACCTGGTCGCCGCCACCGTCGAGCGCGGCTGGTCGGGGCTGGAGTGCCTCTCCGGCATCCCCGGCTCGGCCGGCGCCACCCCGATCCAGAACGTCGGCGCGTACGGACAGGAGGTGGCCGAGACGATCACCGCCGTGCAGGCGTACGACCGCACCCGGCGCGTTGTGGTCCGCATCCCGGCGGCGGACTGCGGGTTCGCCTACCGGGGCAGCATCTTCAAGTACAGCGACCGCTGGGTGGTGCTCTCGGTCGACTTCCGGCTCACCCGCTCGCCGCTCTCCGGCCCGGTGCGCTACGCCGAGCTGGCCCGCGCGCTCGGCGTCGAGGTGGGCGACCGGGTGCCGCTGGCGGAAGCCCGGGCCACCGTGCGGCGGCTGCGCGCCGGCAAGGGCATGGTGCTCGACGCGCGGGACCCGGACACCTGGTCGGTGGGTTCGTTTTTCACCAACCCGGTGCTGGAGCGGGAGGCGTACGAGCGGCTCCGGGAGCGCGCCGCCGACCTGGGCGAGCCGCCGTCCTGGCCGTGCCCGGGGGACACGGTGAAGGTGAGCGCGGCCTGGCTGATCGACAAGGCCGGCTTCGGCAGGGGCCACACCGGCCCCGAGGGCGTCGCCATCTCCACCAAGCACACCCTGGCCCTGACGAACCGCACCGGCGCGGCAAGCACGGCGTCCCTGATCGCCCTGGCCCGGGAAATCCGCGACGGCGTGCAGACCCGCCTCGGAGTAACCCTCCACCCCGAACCCGTCCTGATCAACTGCGCCATCTAGCCCGCGGGGGCGATCGCCGGCCAGGGGATCGTCAGTTCGCCCCGGCGCCAGCGGCGGGGGCGGTCCAGGACGGGCCAGCCGGCCGCCTTCACGGCGGCCACCGTCCTCGTCCAGCGGTCGCGGGGACCGAAGGGTGCGTAGCCGGCGGTGGCGTGCCAGGCGCTCTCCAGGGCCTGGAGCAGGTCGTGGATCGGTTCGCCGGGGATGTTGCGGTGGATGAGCGCCTTGGGCAGCCGCTCGGCGAGCTGGGCCGGGCTCTCCAGGGTGGTGAGCTTCGCGGCCAGGGTCAGCGTGCGCGGGCCGGTGGCGTCGAGCAGCACCCAGGCGCCGAGCCGCCCCAGCTCGTCGCAGGTGCCCTCGACCAGCAGCCCACCCGGGGCGAGTCGCCCCGTGACCGTACGCCAGGCGTCAGCCACCTCGCCCTCGTCGTACTGGCGCAGCACGTTGAACGCGCGCACCAGGGCGGGACGCAGCCCGGCCAGCTCGAAGCCGCCCCGGGCGAAGGTGAGCCCGGGCGGTTCGGCGGCCGGCTGGGCGGCGGCCACGCGTACCGGATCGATCTCCAGCCCGACCACCCGGACGTCGGCGCGGACGGCGGCGGCGAGCCGGGCCCGCAGCTCGACGGCGGTCACCGGGGTGGCGCCGTAGCCCAGGTCGACCACGAGGGGGTCGGCGGCGGCGCGCAGCGCGTCGCCGCAGGTCGCGGCGATCCAGTTGTCGACCCGCCGGAGCCGGTTCGGATTCGTCGTGCCCCGGGTGACGACCCCGAGCGGCCGGACCATCAGGAGGTCCGGTGCACCTTGTGCTGCGCGGCCTGGGCCAGCGGGCGGACCACGAGCTGGTCGATGTTGACGTGGTGCGGACGCGTGGCGCACCAGGCGACGCAGTCGGCCACGTCCTCGGCGACCAGCGGTTCGGCCACCCCCGCGTAGACGGCGGCGGCCCGGTCGGCGTCGCCGTCGAAGCGGACCAGGCCGAACTCCTCGGTCTTCACCATGCCCGGGTCGATCTCGATCACCCGGACCGGCCGGCCGCACAGCTCCAGCCGCAGCGTGCCGGCCATCGCCGTCTGCGCGTGCTTGGCCGCCGTGTAACCGCCGCCGCCCTCGTAGACGACGCGGCCGGCGGTGGAGCTGACGATCACGACCGTGCCGGCGCCGGAGGACTCCAGCGCGGGCAGCAGCGCCTTGGTGACCCGGAGCGTGCCGAGCACGTTGACGTCGTACATCCACTGCCAGTCGCCGACGTCGGCGGACTCCACCGGGTCGAGGCCGCGCGCCCCACCGGCGTTGTTCACCAGCAGGGTCACCGGGCCGGGCGCGTCGGCGGCCGCGGCGGCGAGACCGGCGACCGACCCGTCCGAGGTCACGTCGCACTCCACCGCGGTGGCCGCGCCGCCGGCCGCCTCGATCTCGGCGACCAGGCCGGCCAGCCGGTCGGTACGCCGCGCGGCGGCGAGCACGTGGAAACCTTCGGCGGCCAGCCGGCGGGCGGTGGCCGCGCCGATCCCGCTGGACGCCCCGGTGACGATGGCGACTGAGGTCATCCGGTCATTCTCACCCGCCGGCCCACCCGGCGCGGTGATGAGGTCCGTCACGCCCGGGACCCGCCGCGACGCATTTCCGAAGCCCGATGGGGAAGATGACATCCGGCGCGGAGGTTGACCGAAGAGCGCCGGTCGTGCGGGACGGCATCAACCGTGACAGAGGGAGCGGACGTGGCGGATGTGCACACCGGTGTCGGTCGTCAGCGAGGTGCCCTGCCGTGGCCTCGGCCGCGCCGCATCGCCACCCTCTCCGTGCACACCTCGCCGCTGCACCAGCCCGGCACGGGCGACGCCGGCGGCATGAACGTCTACATCCTGGAGGTCGCCCGGCGGCTGGCCGAGGCCGACGTCGAGGTGGAGATCTTCACCCGGGCCACCTCCGGCGACCTGCCGCCGGTGGTCGAGATGGCGCCCGGGGTGAGCGTCCGGCACGTCACGGCCGGTCCCCTGGAGGGGCTCACCAAGGAGGAGCTGCCCGGCCAGCTCTGCGCCTTCACGGCCGGTGTGCTCCGCGCCGAGGCGGCCCGCCCGCCGGGCCACTACGACCTGATCCACTCGCACTACTGGCTCTCCGGCCAGGTGGGCTGGCTGGCCAAGGAGCGCTGGGGCGTGCCGCTGGTGCACACGGCGCACACCCTGGCCAAGGTCAAGAACGCCCAGCTCGCCGCCGGGGACCGGCCCGAGCCCAAGGCGCGGGTCATCGGCGAGGAGCAGGTGGTCGCCGAGTCCGACCGGCTGGTCGCCAACACCGGGGTCGAGGCCCGCGACCTCATCGACCGGTACGACGCCGAGCCGGCCCGGGTGGCCGTCGTGGAGCCCGGCGTGGACCTGGACCGCTTCCGCCCGGCTCCCGGCGACCGGGACGCGGCCATGCTGGCGGCCCGCCGCCGCCTCGGCCTGCCGACCGGCGGCTACGTGGTGGCCTTCGTCGGCCGGATCCAGCCGCTCAAGGCCCCCGACGTGCTGATCCGGGCGGTCGCCGCGCTGCGCGAGCGGGAGCCCGCCCTCGCCGACGAGGTGACCGTGGTGATCTGCGGCGGCCCGAGCGGCACGGGGCTGGACCGGCCCACCGCCCTCATCGAGCTGGCCGGCTCGCTCGGCGTGGCCGACCGGGTGCGGTTCCTCCCGCCGCAGACCGGCGACGACCTGCCGGCCCTCTACCGCGCGGCCGACCTGGTCGCGGTGCCCTCGCACAACGAGTCGTTCGGGCTGGTCGCGCTGGAGGCCCAGGCCTGCGGCACGCCGGTGCTGGCCGCCGCCGTGGGCGGGCTGGTCACCGCCGTCCGGGACGGCGTCAGCGGCGTCCTCATCGACGGCCACGATCCGGTCGACTGGGCCCGTACGCTGGCCCGCCTGCTGCCCGATCGGCTGCGCCGGGCCACCCTGGCCCGGGGCGCGCAACGGCACTCCCGCGACTTCTCCTGGAACCGCACGGCTTCCAGCCTCCTCGCCGTCTACGGCGAGGCGATCGCCGAGCACCGGGTCCGGCTGGCCGGCCGGCTCGGCGACCCCGCCCTCACCTGTTCCTGGTGAGCGCCGCCGGCCGGCGGCCTCCGGTGCTCGGCCGTAGAGTGGGTGCGATGAGCCGCAGGAGTGAGGTCGCCGCGCTGATCGAGGCCGTCTGCGCCGAGCGCGAGCTGGAGTGGGAGTCCACCGGCGAGACGTCGTACGCGGTCACCCTGCCGGGCACGCACAAGCTCAAGACGATCTGCAACCTCATCGTCGGCGAGCACGCGCTGCGGGTCGAGGCGTTCGTGATGCGCCAGCCCGACGAGCGCCGGGAGGAGCTGTGGGCCTGGCTGCTCCAGCGCAACGCCCGGATGTACGGGGTGTCCTTCTCCATCGACGCGGTCGGCGACGTCTACCTGACCGGGCGGGTCAACCTGTCCGGGGTCGACGAGGACGAGCTGGACCGCCTGCTCGGGGCGGTGCTGACCTACGCCGACGAGTCCTTCGACAGCATGCTGGAGATCGGCTTCGGCACCGCCATCCGCCGGGAGTGGGAGTGGCGGGTCAAGCGGGGCGAGTCCACGGCCAACCTGGCCGCGTTCGCCCACCTCTTCGAACCCTCGGCCCCCGCCGGCTCGGCCGCCGGAGGTTCGGACCCGTCCTGACGGGTATGCCGCACCGCGCGGTGCGGCACTTGGGACCCACCGCGTGCCGAGGACGGACTGTCGAGGAGCGTGTCCCATGGCTCAGCGGAACAGCTCAAGTCGCGGCACGACTGCGACCAAACGCAAGCCCGGCAACCAGACCGCGAACACCCCGGGCATCAACGAATCCGAGATCTCCCGGATGAAGGTCGACGACATCCGCGGTCAGCTGCGCCGGCGCGGGGTCTCCGGGATCTCCGCCATGCGCAAGCCGGACCTGGTGAAGACCATGGTCCGGACGCTGCGATCCGAACAGGGCGGGGCGGCCCGGAAGAGCACCGGCCCGGCCGGCCGGCCGTCCGCGACGAAGAAGACGGCCGCGGCCAAGAAGACGACCGCGGCGCGCCGGACCGCGCCGTCGCGGGCCAAGGCCACACCGGCCGTGAAGGCCACCGGCGCCCGCGCGAAGGCGGCCCCGGCGCGGAAGGCCGCGGGCACCCGGGCGAAGGCCGCACCGGCGCGGAAGGCGGCGGGCACCCGGGCGAAGGCGGCCCCGGCGCGGAAGGCGGCGGGCACCCGGGCGAAGGCGGCCCCGGCGAAGAAGGCGGCGGGCGCCCGCGCGAAGGCGGCCCCGGCGAAGAAGGCGGCGGGCGCCCGCGCGAAGGCGGCGCCCGCGAGGAAGGCGGCGGGCACCCGCGCGAAGGCGGCCCCGGCGAGGAAGACGGCTGCCAGGGCGGCGCCCGCGAAGAAGGCGCCCGCCGCGGCCGGGCCGGCCCTGGCACGGGGTACGGCCGCAACGACCACCCAGATCCGGAGCGGGCGGTCGGCGTCCCGGTCGGTGAGTTCGTCCCAGCAGATCATGTCCCTGGACGATCGCCCCGAGCGTCCGGGGCGGAGCCTGGTGACGACCAACCACGAGGTCATCCAGCGTTGGGCCCGGGCCCGCAACGCCAAGCCGGCCACGATCGCCGGCACCGAGCGCGGCGACCGACCCGGCGTGCTGACGTTCAACATCCCCGGATACCGGGAGAGCAGCCGAATCCGCGAGGTGAGCTGGGACGACTGGTTCCGGACGTTCGACCTGCGCGGCCTGAACCTGATCTACCAGGAGCAGATGCGGGACGGCCGGCAGAGCAACTTCTTCCGGACCGAGAACCCGAATCGCGAGGACGGCTGAGGTTTAGGGGAATGGCCGACGGGGATTCGCTTGTTGGCCAGGGAGAGACCGGAGCAGGGACAGCCGGGTTTCCGACACGGATGCTGTGACGGGTAAGACAGCGATCCGGGTTGAATCCGGAATCCGGGCGAACTAACTTTATTGCACCGCGCCACGCTTGGAATCGTTCGGGGGAGCGGCGGATCGATCAGATCCGCGCAAGCGAGGTGCGAGGATCGGGTGGAGCACACCGTTGGGGGACGGTGCCATCCGTGGAACCGGCGGCGCGAGCGGGCGACGCTTACGGGGGTGAGGGTCGCCCGCCGCCGCCGGGCGTACGGTGCGAGCGCCCATCACGACGGGGGTCGTGGTGGGCGCTCGAGCCGTTTCCGGGGAGGGTCAGCGCCCCGCCGACACCGTCTCCGACCGTTCCGCCGCCGCCCGCAGCGCGGCGACCCGGCGTTCCCGGGGCGGCCCCGCCAGCAGATGACCGGCCGCCGCGACCAGGCCCAGGGCGCCCACCACCAGCCAGTGCCGCTCATTCAGATGCTGGAGGCTGAGCCCGCCCAGCGCCGGCGCCACGAAGGACGCGGCCGGGAAGGTCAGGTAGAACACCGACTGGTAGCGGGCGCGCAGCTCGGGCGGCGCGAGATCCGCGTTGATCTGCGCGTTCGGCGGCGCGGCGAGCATCTGACCCACCGTCCACACCACCGCCGCGCCCAGGTAGAGCGGCAGGCCGTCGGCGACGGTCAGCGCCCCGAAGCCGAGCGCCATGAGCCCGGTGGAGACCGCCAGCACTGTCGACTTCCGGAAGGGCTCGATGAGCCGGGGCACGAAGAGCTGCCCGGCCACGATCAGCGCACCGCCGAGCGCCACCACGAGCCCGTACGCCGAGGGACGCAGGCCGTCGGCCCGCATCGCGAGCGGCATGATCGTCGAGGTCTGCATGGTGAGCACGGCCAGCAGGAAGGTCAGCCCGACGAAGGTCAGGAAGGTGCGGTCGGTCAGCGCGGTGTGCAGCCCGGGCCTCCGGCCCGCCACCGCGCGCACCGTGACCGCCGGGCGGCGGGTGAGGGTCTCCGGGACCTTCAGCGCGATGACCACGGCGGCCGCCAGCGTCGCCGCGGCGTCGACCAGGAACAGCGCCACGAAGCTCGCCTCGGCGAGCACCCCGGCCAGCAGCGAGGCCACCGCCATCCCCAGGTTGAACGCCCAGAACTGCAGGTTGAACGCGCGGGAGCGGCGGGCCTCCGGCACCACGTCCACGATGGCGGCCACGAACGCCGGGCTGGGCATCGAGTGCACCACCCCGACCAGCGCGGCCAGCACGGCGATGACGGCCAGGTGCCGGCTGAACGCCAGCGCCACCATCAGCCCGGCCGCGCCCAGGTGGGCGGCGAGCAGGGTGGACCGCCGGCCCCACCGGTCGGCCAGCACCCCGCCGAGCAGCGTGCCGGCCGCGCCGCCGGCCCCGTACGCCCCGACCACCAGGCCGGCGAGCGACGCCGAGGCGCCCCGCGCGGCCGTCAGGTAGAGCGACAGGAAGAGCATGGCGAAGGCGCCGGCCCGGTTGATGAGCAGCCCGGACCAGAGGTACCAGAAGGCGGCGGGGAGCCCGCCGGCTGTGTCGTCCCACCAGCGCCGCAGGCCGCGCACCCGTCCTCCTGGGAAAGTTTGTTAACCGATCCGCCCTGCTGACCGTAGTGGCCCGTCCCGGCGTTCGCCTGGTGGCGCTGGTCACGACCGCCGGATGGCGTACCTCAGGAGCCGGCGCGGACCGGTTCGGCCGGTGCGGTGGCGGCGGCCTCGGCCGCCCCCGGGACCGGGTTCCGGACCACGGTGACCGGCGTGACGGGGGTGCCCGCGGTGCGCAGCCGGGCCGCGCGCCGCTCCCGGGCGGGGCCGGACACCAGGTGGGCCACCGCCATCACGGCGCCGATCACGGCGCAGCCGAGCCAGAGTGTCGTGTTGCCGGCGTGCTCCCGCACCACGCCGCCGAGGACCGGCGCGGTCGCGCCAGCGAGCTGCCAGGAGAGTGAGAAGGCCCCCTGGTAGCGGCCGCGCAACGCGGCGGGGGACAGTTCGGCGATGAGGGTCGCGTTGGACGGCGAGTTGAGCATCTCGCCGACCGTCCAGATCAGCACGGTCAGGCCGTAGAGCCAGGCGGTGTCGGCCCACGCGGTGAGCCCGAACCCGGCGCCCATGACCAGCGCGGCGAGCGCCAGCACGTGCGAGCGGCTCCGGCCCCTGATCAGCTTGGGCACGAAGAGCTGACCGACCACGATCAGCACCCCGTTGAGCGCGATCACCGAGCCGTAGGTCGCGGGGCTCAACCCGGAGTCGCCCATGGCGATCGGCAGCATCGAGATGTGCTGGAGGAAGACCAGCGCGCCGAACAGGTTGAGCGCCACGAAGCCCAGGAAGACCCGGTCGCCGAGGATGGTCCGCAGGGCGCCCGCGGGGGCGGCCGCACCCTTGCTCACCGGGCCGGTGTGCGCCGACCGGGTCTCACCGACCCGGGTGAAGATGATCAGCGCGGTGACCAGCGTGGTCGCCGCGTCGACCAGGAAGAGCAGCAGGTAGCCGGACTGGGCGGCGACGCCGGCCAGCACCGCGGCGCAGGCGAAGCCCAGGTTGATGGCCCAGTAGTTCAGCGAGAAGGCGCGCAGCCGGTCCTTCTCCGGCACCACGTCGACCATCATGGCGCCGAACGCGGGACGGGCGGCCTCGGCGAAGGTGCCGAGCAGCAGCGCGCCCAGCGCCACCGCCCAGAGCGGCCGGGCCAGGCCGAGCGCCACCATCATGGTGGCCGCGCCGAGGTGCGCCGTGAGCAGGGTGGGCCGGCGTCCCCACCGGTCGGTCAGGGTGCCGCCGATCGTGGTGCCGACCGCGCCGCCGACGCCCCACAGCCCGATGACCAGGCCGGCCTGCGAGGCGGAGAAGTCGCGCTCCTGGGTGAGGTAGATGGCCAGGAAGACCAGGACGAACGAGCCGAGCCGGTTGATGAGGGTGCCGGTCCAGAGGTACCAGAAGGTCCTCGGCAGCCCGCCTGTCGTGTCCCGGAACCAGCCCCGCACCGTCCGCATCCCCGCGCCCCCGATTGGTAATGACCGAGCTATCCTCAGCGCCTTACAACCTAGTGCCGCCCCGGAACGCCGGTCATCAGCTTTTCCACGTGGCGGTCGTCACGACCCGTCCCCGCGTGTCCGCCGACGCGGTACGGCAGGATGATCCGCATGACTGCGAGCGAGGGGCCCACCGTCGGGACGCTGGTCCTGCTGCGGCACGGCGAGAGCGACTGGAACGCCAAGAACCTCTTCACCGGCTGGGTCGACGTCGACCTGACGGCCAAGGGCGAGACCGAGGCGCGGCGCGGCGGTGAGCTGCTCCGCGAGCACAACCTGCTGCCCGACGTGGTGCATACGAGCGTCATGCGCCGCGCGATCCGCACCGCCGAGCTGGCGCTGAACGCCGCCGACCGGCACTGGATCGCGGTGCGCCGGTCGTGGCGGCTCAACGAGCGCCACTACGGCGCCCTGCAGGGCAAGAACAAGAAGCAGACCCTGGACGAGTACGGCGAGGAGCAGTTCATGCTCTGGCGCCGGTCCTACGACACCCCGCCGCCGCCGATCGACGACGCCGACGAGTGGTCGCAGGTCGGCGACCCCCGCTACGCGCTGCTGCCCACCGAGCTGATGCCGCGCACGGAGTGCCTCAAGGACGTCGTCGACCGGATGCTGCCCTACTGGTACGACTCGATCGTGCCGGACATCCTGGCCGGCCGGACCGTGCTGGTGGCGGCGCACGGCAACTCGCTGCGCGCCCTGGTCAAGCACCTCGACGAGATCTCCGACGAGGCGATCGCCAAGCTGAACATCCCCACCGGCATCCCGCTGCGCTACGACCTGGACACGAACCTGCGCCCGCAGGTCCTCGGCGGGACCTACCTGGACCCGGCCGCGGCCAAGGAAGCCGCCGCCGCGGTCGCCAACCAGGGCCGCTGACCCGACGACGAAGGCCCCCGGGTGACCGGGGGCCTTCGTCGTGTCCGGCTCAGCCCGCCGAGGACGCCGTCTCGCCGGTGATCAGGTAGACCACGTGCTCGCCGGCGTTCACCGCGTGGTCGGCGAAGCGCTCGTAGAAGCGGCCCAGCAGGGTCGCGTCGATCGCGGTCTCCACCCCGTACGGCCAGTCGTCGCCGAGCAGCACGCCGAAGAGGCTCTTGTGCAGGTCGTCCATGGTGTCGTCGTCGCGGTCCAGCTCGGCGGCCAGGTCGGCGTCGGGCTTCGCCAGCACCGAGGCGATCTTCTCGGCCATCCGGTCGGCGATGGCCGCCATGTCGGTGAAGACCGGGCGCAGCTCGGCCGGCACGGCCGGCGAGGGGTGCCGGCGCAGCGCCGTCTTGGCGACGTGGTCGGCGAGGTCGCCCATCCGCTCGAGGTCGGCGGCCACGTGCAGGGCGGTGATCATGGCGCGCAGGTCGGAGGCGACCGGCGCCTGCCGGGCCAGCAGGTCGCAGACCCGCTCCTCCACGTGCCGGTACAGCTCGTCGATCTCGGCGTCCCGCGCGATCACCGTCTCGGACGCGGAGCGGTCCGCGGTGAGCAGGCCCCGGGTGGCCTGCCGCATGGCCGCCCGCACCCCCTCGGCCATGTCCACCAGCAGCTGGCTGACAATCTGCAGGTCGGCCCGGAACTCGTCGCGCATCGTCACTTCCTGGGGTCGGTGTTCGCCGCACCGACCGGATGGCCGGAAACGGCGTGAGCAGGTGCGCGACCCACGGTAGGCCCGGGGAACCGGCGTCAAGATGAACGCGGGTGAACGACGCGGGACCCGCGAGTGAACATTCCCGAAAGTGAGAGTGGTTCGTCCCGTTCTGCCCGATCGCCGGGTTAACAATGACCCTACGATCGCCGGGTGGAACGGGCGGTGGCGGTCGCGGTGGCCGTGGCGCTGGTGACCGGACTGGTCGCCGGCCTGCTGCTGTCCGGACCCGTTCAGGAATGGCGACGCCGGTCGGCGTCGCCGGGAGGCAGGACCTCCCGCCGCAGTTCAGGGAGGCTCGCGATTCCCGACGACCAGCAGGGCGGGCTCACCGGGCTCGGCCGCAAGACCGTCGACGCCCTGCGCGCCGGCGTGGTGGTGCTCGACGCGGACGACATGCCGGTGCTGGTGAACCCCGCCGCTCGGGCGATGGGCCTGCTCCGCACCGGGGCGACACCCGGCTCCATCGCCGCGCACCCCCTGATCCGTACCCTCGCCGGGCAGGTCCGCCGCACGGGCGTGCGCCGCGAGATCGAGCTGGACCTGCCCCGCGGTCGCGACAGCGCGGGCGACAACCCGCTCGGCGTGCACCTGCGCGCCATGGGGCTGGGCGCCGGCTACATCTCGATCGAGGCGGCCGACGTCACCGAGTCGCACCGGCTGGCCCGGGTACGGCGCGACTTCGTGGCCAACGTGAGCCACGAGCTGAAGACCCCGATCGGCGCCCTCCAACTGCTCGCCGAGGCGCTGGTGGACGCCACCGAACCGGCGGGCGACGGGCCGGCCGAGCTGTCCGAGGACATGGTCGCCGCCCGGCGGTTCGCCGAGCGGATCCAGCACGAGTCGACCCGGCTCGGCCGGCTGGTGCAGGAGTTGCTGGAGCTGACCCGGCTCCAGGGCGCCGAGCCGCAGCCCGCCCCCGAGCCCGTCTCGCTGGACTGGGTGATCGCCGAGGTGATCGACCGGACCCGCACGGCGGCCAGCGCCCGGCACGTGGACATCGTCGTGGACGGGCAGCGCGGGCTCACCGCGTACGGGAGCGACAGCCAGCTCGCCACCGCCGTGGCGAACCTCGTGGAGAACGCCGTCAACTACTCGGGCGAGGACACCACGGTCCGGGTGACCGCCCGGGCCACCGACGAGCACGTCGAGATCGCCGTCGCCGACCAGGGCATCGGCATCGCCCCGAATGAGGTCGACCGGATCTTCGAGCGGTTCTACCGGGCCGACCAGGCCCGCTCCCGGGCAACCGGGGGCACCGGCCTGGGCCTGGCCATCGTCAAACACATCGCCAGCAACCATGGCGGCCGGGTGGATGTGTCGAGCACTCTTGGTGGGGGGTCGACGTTCACCCTCCGGCTGCCCACCCGTCCCCCGGACGACCTGGAGGCGACACTCTCCTCCGCTGAGATCGAGGCCGGCCCGGCCGAGCTCCGGCAGGTCTGACCGACAGGAAAGGAAACACCCGTTGAGCCGCGTACTGGTGGTGGAGGACGAGGAATCGTTCTCCGACGCCCTGTCCTACATGCTCCGCAAGGAGGGCTTCGAGGTCTCCGTCGCCGCGACGGGTCCCTCCGCCCTCACCGAGTTCGACCGGACCGGCGCCGACATCGTGCTGCTCGACCTGATGCTGCCGGAGATGTCGGGCACCGAGGTCTGCCGCCAGCTCCGGCAGCGGTCCCACGTGCCGATCATCATGGTCACCGCCCGGGACAGTGAGATCGACAAGGTGGTCGGCCTGGAGATCGGGGCCGACGACTACGTCACCAAGCCGTACTCGCCGCGTGAGCTGGTCGCCCGGATCCGGGCCGTCCTGCGCCGGCAGACCGCCGACGCGACCGAGTCGGGTGCGCCGACCCTGGCGGCCGGGCCGGTCCGGATGGACATCGAGCGGCACGTGGTGACCGTCGACGGCGGCGCCGTGCAGCTCCCGCTCAAGGAGTTCGAGCTGCTGGAGCTGCTGCTCCGCAACGCCGGCCGGGTGCTCACCCGCGGGCAGCTCATCGACCGGGTCTGGGGTGCCGACTACGTGGGCGACACCAAGACGCTGGACGTGCACGTGAAGCGGCTGCGCTCCAAGGTCGAGCCGGAGCCGTCCGCCCCGCGCTACATCGTCACGGTCCGGGGCCTGGGCTACAAGTTCGAGCCGTGACGGGTTCGCGGGGTCCGGCAGGGCGTGGTTGCCGCCGGCGCCGCGAACGGGAGTGAGTCGGCCGCCGCTCGCCCGGGCCGCCGCCTTCGCCCGCCGGCCGGGGCGCCACGCCCGGGCCGCGGCCTTCGCCCGCCGGCCGGGGTTCCACGCCCGGTAACCCCAAGGGGTACGCGAACCGCGGACCCCACCGGGCTTCGCCCGGCTACCGGCGGCCGATTCAGCCCGACTGCCCCAGCCCGGGGCCGGCTCGGCTTGGGATCGAATGTCCGCTCTCGCGCCGCCCCCGCCCCACTGAGTGGAACGCTATGTGTGTCTCCGGTGCCGGGATACCTCCATACCGTTCCACCGACCGTGTCGGCCTGGGCGGGATGTCCGTTTCGCCGTGTGACCGGTGGCATCCCGGCGGTGGAATGGCCGGCGGGTGGGGGTCGTTGTATCCCCGTGAACGGCCGAGGACCAGGCCCTGCGCGACGGGGTGGGCCGCCCACCGGTGAGGTGGGTGTGCCGGGCCCGGAATGATGGCGGGCCGCCGGTCGTTGTACATGGTCCCGGCGCGACGAAGAGGCCCCGCCCCGCGCGCCGGATGATCCCCCTAAGACTTTCTTGAGCGCCTGACGGTGCTTGCGCACACACAGCCGACCCCCATCGGCGTGTGTGCGCCAACCCCCGAATGGAGCCATCCCCATGAACACGATGCTGCGTAAGAGTGTGCTGGGTATTGCTGGTCTGGCTTTCACCGGTGGTGTCTTCGCCGGTCCGATCGCCGCCCACGCTGCTGAGCCGGTGGACACCAGGCCGGTGGCGGTGAGTGTGCAGGGCGCCCAGTCGCACATCGACCTGAACGACGAGCAGACCGCCAACGCCAAGGCGATCATCGCGGCGACGAAGAAGGCCGGCCTGCCCGAGCGGGCCGCGGTCATCTCCATCGCCACGAGCCTGCAGGAGTCGAAGCTGGAGAACCTCGGCCACCTCGGCGACGCCAATGACCACGACTCGCTGGGCCTGTTCCAGCAGCGCCCGACCAGTGGTTGGGGCACCCCGGAGCAGATCACCAACCCCGAGTACTCCACCCTCGCCTTCCTCAAGGGCCTCAAGCAGGTCGACGGCTGGGAGAGCATGCCGCTGACCGAGGCCGCGCAGACCGTGCAGGTCTCGGCCTACCCGGACGCCTACGCCCAGTGGGAGCAGCAGGCCACCGACATCGTCGCCCAGCACTGGAACAGCTGACCCAAACAACGACCGCTGGCCGGCACCCCGACAACCGGGGTGCCGGCCAGCGGCGTCTCAGCCCAGCCCGAACCGACCCCAGCCCGTTGATCATGAAGATATTGCCTGGGATAGCGCTTCCATCGGGCAATAACTTCATGATCAACGGGGCGAGCTGACGATCGTGATGTGCAAGAGGGCGGTGCCGAGCCGGCCGTACAGAATCAGGCCAGCCAGGTGTAGCGGCGTTCGGGGCGGCCGGCCGCCCCGTACTTCAGGGTGACCTCGGCCCGCCCGGCGGCGGAGAAGTGCTCCAGGTAGCGGCGGGCGCTGACCCGGGAGATGCCGACCCGGTCGGCACACTCCCTGGCCGAGAGCGTCCCCGAGTGCTCGCGCAGGGCGCGTTCCACCAGCTCGGCGGTCTCCGGGCTGAGGCCCCGGGGCAGGCTCGCGATGGCGGCCGGAGAGCCGCTGCGGGACAGCACCCGGTCGACGTCGGCCTGGTCGGCGACGACCGCCGCGCGCAGCGCGGTACGGCGGACGGCGTACTGCTCCAGCCGGGTGCGCAGCTCGTCGAAGCCGAACGGCTTGAGCAGGTAGTTGACCGCGCCGTAGCGGACCGCCCGGCGGACCGCCTCCGCCTCCCTGGCGGCGCTGATCACGAGCACGTCGCAGTCGTGCCGGGCGGCCCGGAGCCGGGTCACCACGTCGAGGCCGAACATGTCCGGCAGGTAGAGGTCGAGCAGAACCAGGTCGGGGCGCAGCCGGTCGACGGCGGCGACCGCCTCCTCGCCGGTGCTGGCCGTGCCCACCACCTGGAAGCCGGCGATCCGCTCCACGAAGCCGCGGTGGATCCGGGCCACCATGAAGTCGTCGTCGACGACGAGTACGTCGATCATCGCGCTCCCTCCGGCATGCTGCTCAGCCCGACATCCGGGCGGTGAACATCGCGCCCTCGTCGGTGTTGGTCACCGCGACCTCGCCCCCGCGACGGTGGCAGACCAGCCGGGTGAGCGCCAGGCCGATGCCGCGCTCGCCGCCCTCGGCCGCCTTGGTGGTGAAACCGTGGGTGAAGACCTCCTGGGCCAGTTCCGGTGCCACCCCCGGTCCGGAGTCGCGGACCACGATCTCGACCGAGGCGGCGTCCTGGCGCAGCTCGACCTCGACCCAGGCGGGGCGGTCGGACAGGTCGCCACCCACCGCCTCGACGGCGTTGTCCAGCAGGTTGCCGAGCACGGTGGCCACGTCCGCGGCCAGCTCCGGCGGCAGCCGGTCCAGCCCGGTCCGTTCGGAGACCCGCAGCTCCACCCGGCGTTCGGCGGCGACCGCCGACTTGGCCATGAGCAGCGCCGCCACGGCCGTGTCGTGGATCCGGCTGGTCACCGTGAGGTCGAGCGAGGCGCGGTGGCGGCTCAGCGCGTCGACGTACCGGACCACCTCGTCGTGCTCGCCGATCTGGATGAGCCCGGAGATGGTGTGCAACTGGTTGGCGAACTCGTGAGTCTGCGCCCGGAGCAGCTCGGTGGTGCTGCGGAACCCGCCGATCTCCTGCTCCAGCCGGGCCAGCTCGGTCCGGTCCCGCAAGGTGGTGACGGAGCCGAGCCGGCGACCGTCCTTGCGGACCGTCATCCGGTTCATCACGAGCACCCGGCCGCCCCGGACCACCACCTGGTCCCGGGCCTCCGGTCCGCTGCCCGCGCCGGCCAGCACATCCCGCAGCCGGCCGTTGATCCGCAGCTCGGCGAGGCTGCGGCCGAGGCTCTGTTCGGGCAGGTCGAGCAACCGCCGGCCGACCGCGTTGACCAGGGTGATCCGGTGCTGCGGGTCCAGCGCGATCACCCCCTCGGCGATGCCGTGCAGCAGCGCCTCCCGGTGCTCGGCCAGCCCGGCGATCTCGCGGGGCTCCAGGCCGAGGGTCTGCCGTTTGATCCGGCGAGCCAGCAGCCACGACCCGACCACCCCGAGGCCGCAGGCGATGCCCAGGTAGGTGAGCAGGTACGACGACGCACCGACCAGCCGCTCCGACCAGGTCGGCGAGGCCTCGCCGACCACCACCACGCCGAGGTACCGGCCGAGGTTCTTCTTCGTCTTCGGGTCGTCGCCGAGCACCGGCACCTGGGCCACCAGTTCCCGCGAACCGTCGATCTCCAGCTCGCCGAACCAGCTCCGGCCCTCCGCCACCTCGGGGTCGCCGAGCTTGATCCGGCTGCCCACCAGCGTCGGGTTCGTCGAGGCGACCACCCGGCCCCGGGCGTTCGCGACGGTCACCGACGTGACGCCGTACTGGTCGGGGATGGTCTGCACCAGCGGGGCGATCGCCTCGCCGGGTGCGGGCTGGTCGAGTTGGTCGCGGAGCAGGGGGCTGCCGCCGAGCCGTTCGCCCAGGGCGGCGACGCGGCGCCCCTCGACCCGGTCGAAGGTCGCCGCCGACTGCGCCAGCGAGACGGCGGCCACCGCCACCAGCACCACGACGATGATCGCCAGCTGGAGGACGAGCAACTGCCCGGCGAGCGTACGCCGCCGGGACGTGACCGCGACCACAAAGACCTCAACTTCCGCTGGTGACACAACGCAGACGGGCGACCCGCCCGAAGGCCATCATCTTGCCGCCGGACTCATTCGAAACGGAAGAGAAACATGATGGCAACTAGGAGAAACCTGCTGGTCATGGGCGTGGCCGCCGCGACGGCGCTCGCCCTGGGAGCCTGTGGTGCCACGGCCGACAAGGACGAGGCCGGCTCCGGAAGCGACGGCAAGCCGGTCAGCGGACTGCGGATCATGGTCCCGAACACCCCGGGTGGCGGATACGACACCACCGCCCGGACCGCCGCGAAGGTCATGGAGGACGCCAAGATCGCTACCGGCGTGCAGGTGTTCAACCTGCCCGGCGCGGGCGGCACGGTCGGCCTCCAGCGGACCGTGAACGAGAAGGGCAACGGCAAGCTGGCCATGCAGATGGGCCTGGGCGTGGTTGGTGCCTCGTACACCTCCAAGTCGTCGGCGACGCTGACCCAGACCACCCCGCTGGCCAAGCTGATCGAGGAGGCCGGCGCCATCGTGGTGCCGAAGAACTCCCCGTACAAGACCATCAACGACCTGGTCGCGGCGTGGAAGGCCAACCCGAAGGGCATCGCGGTCGGCGGCGGCTCCTCGCCCGGCGGCCCGGACCACCTGCTGCCCATGCAGCTCGCCAAGACCGTCGGTATCGACCCCCGCCAGGTCAACTTCGTCTCGTACGACGGCGGCGGCGAACTGCTGCCCGCCGTCCTCGGTGGCAAGGTGGCCTTCGCCGCCAGCGGGTTCGGCGAGTTCCTCGACCAGGTCGAGGCCGGCCAGATCCGGGTCCTCGCGGTCACCAGCGAGGCGCCGATCGAGGCGCTCAAGGACGTGCCGACCCTGAAGTCCGCCGGCATCGACCTCGTCTTCACGAACTGGCGGGGCATCGTCGCGCCGCCCGGCATCAGCGACGCCGACAAGAAGGTCTGGATCGACGTGCTGACCGAGATGCACGAGTCGGAGGAGTGGAAGGCCGAGCTCAAGAAGCGCGGCTGGACCGACGCGTTCGTCACCGGCGACGAGTTCGGCAGCTTCCTCACCGCACAGGACAAGGCCGTGGCCGACGTACTCAAGCAGCTCGGGTTGGCATGAGCGACCTGACGACGCGACCGGACCGGGACGGCGACCTGCCGTCCCGGCCCCCGGCCGTACCGGACATCCCGGCGCAGCCGGGCCCGGAGGCCGCCGCGGACGGACCGGAGCCGGCACCGCGGCCCGACCGGGCGCAGTACGGCGTCTGTGCGTTTCTCGCCCTGGTCGGCGCGCTGGTGATCGTCGACGCCACGACCCGGATCGGGAGCGCGATCAACACGGCCGACCCGATCGGCCCCAAGCCGGTGCCGATCCTGCTCGGCGTGCTGCTGCTCGTCATCGCGGCGGTCTACGCGGTGGACGTGGCCCGCGGCGGCGCCGGCGAGCCGGAGGCCGGCGAGGACGTCGATCTGAGCCTTCCCATCGACTGGCGCACCGTGCTGCTGCTGATCGGCTCGTTCCTGGTCAACGCCGTGCTCATCGACCGGCTCGGCTGGGTGATCAGCGGGACGATCCTCTTCTGGGGTTCGGCCTATGCCCTCGGCAACCGGCACTACGTGCGCAACCTGCTGATCGCCGTCGCGCTGTCGTTGATCACGTTCTACACCTTCGCCATCGGGCTCGGCGTCGATCTGCCCGCCGGCGTTTTGCAAGGGATCCTGTAGATGGACAACTTCGCCAATCTGCTCGACGGGTTCGCCAACGTGCTGACCCCGATGAACCTGCTGTTCGCGCTGATCGGGGTGACCATCGGCACCGCCGTCGGCGTGCTGCCCGGCATCGGCCCGGCCATGACCGTGGCGCTGCTCCTGCCGGTCACCTACGGCATGGAGCCGGCCCAGGCCTTCATCATGTTCGCCGGCATCTTCTACGGCGGCATGTACGGCGGCTCGACCACCTCGATCCTGCTGAACACCCCCGGCGAGTCCTCGTCGGTGGTGACCGCGATCGAGGGCAACAAGATGGCGAAGGCAGGTCGGGCCGCACAGGCGCTGGCCACCGCCGCGATCGGCTCGTTCGTCGCCGGCACCATCGCCACCGTGCTGCTGGTGGTGGTCACCCCGCCGGTGGTGCAGTTCGCGATCAGCCTCGGCGCACCCGACTACTTCGCGCTGATGCTGCTGGCGTTCGTATCCGTCACCGCGGTGCTCGGCGCGTCCCGGGTACGCGGCTTCGCCTCGCTGCTGCTCGGCCTCGTGATCGGCGTGATCGGCATCGACCAGTCCGGCCAGCAGCGGCTCACCTTCGGGCTGCCGCAGCTCGCCGACGGCATCGACGTGGTCGTGGTGGCGGTCGGCATCTTCGCCGTGGGCGAGGCGCTCTGGATCGCCGCGCACCTGCGCCGCAAGTCCGGCGAGGTGATCCCCGTCGGTCAGCCGTGGATGGGGAAGCAGGACTGGAAGCGGTCCTGGAAGCCGTGGCTGCGCGGCACGGCGTTCGGGTTCCCGTTCGGCGCGGTGCCGGCGGGCGGGGCGGAGATCCCCACCTTCCTGTCGTACGTGACCGAGAAGAAGCTGACGAAGCACCCGGAGGAGTTCGGCCGGGGGGCGATCGAGGGCGTCGCCGGGCCGGAGGCCGCGAACAACGCCTCGGCCGCCGGCACGCTCGTGCCGATGCTGGCGATCGGCCTGCCGACCAACGCCACCGCCGCGGTGATGCTGGCCGCCTTCGAGGGGTACGGCATCCAGCCCGGCCCGCTGCTTTTCACACGGGAGTCCAGCCTGGTCTGGACGCTGATCGCCAGCCTCTTCGTGGGCAACCTGCTGCTGCTGGTGCTCAACCTGCCGCTCGCCCCGGCCTGGGCGCGGCTGCTGCGGATCCCGCGCCCCTATCTCTACGCCGGGATCCTCTTCTTCGCCTCGATGGGCGCGTACGCGGTCAACGCGCAGCCGTTCGACCTGTTCCTGCTGCTCGCCCTCGGCCTGCTCGGCTTCGGCATGCGCCGCTTCGGGCTGCCGATCCTGCCGCTGATCGTCGGCACCATCCTCGGCCCGCGGGCCGAGCTGCAGGGCCGGCGCGCGTTGCAGCTCTCCGGCGGTGAGCTGCACGGGCTGATCGGTGGCTGGGTGTCCTGGCTGATCTACGCCACGGTCGCGGTGGTGCTCCTCTGGCCGCTGATCGGCCGGTTCGTGGTCCGTCCGCTGCGCGGAAGGTCGGTGACGGCATGACGGTGCTGGTGGGGTACGTCCCCTCGCCGCTGGGCGAGGCGGCCCTGCGGGCCGCGATCGAGCAGGCCCGGTTCCGCGACGAGCCGGTGCTGGTGGTGAACACGTCGCGCGGCGACGCGTACGTCGATCCGCGGCTCGCTCAGGAGCCGGACCTGGACCGGGTGGTCCGCGAGCTGGTCGCCGCCGGGGTGCCGCACAACGTCCGGCAGCTCATGCGGGGGCGGGACGCGGCGGAGGAGATCGCCGAGATCGCCGAGCGGGAAAACGTGTCGCTGGTCGTGATCGGCATCCGGCACCGCACCCCGGTCGGCAAGCTGATCATGGGTTCGACCGCGCAGGAGATCCTGCTCCGGGTGCCCTGCCCGGTGCTCGCCGTGAAGGCCGACTGAGTGGCGCCCGGGGGCTCCCGGGTCCCTGGGCGCGCCCAGACCGGCCTTCTGCTCACGCACACCGTCGCGGTGCAGGCGGTCACCTTCATGCTCCGGCCGGCGTCCGCGTACCGGGCGTTGGAGCTGGACGTGCCGGGGGCGTGGCTGGGCGTGCTCGGGGCCAGCTTCGCCGTCGTACCCCTGGTGCTGGCAGTGCCCTCCGGGCACGCCGTGGACCGGCTCGGCGAGCGCCGCGTCGCGCTCGCCGGGTCGGCCCTGCTGGTCGCCGCCGGCCTCGGCTTCGTGCTGCTCGCCGGCTCGGTGGCCGGCCTGGTCCTGGCCAGCATGGCGCTCGGCACCGCGCACCTCTGCGCGGTGGTCGCCCAGCAGGCGCTGGTCGCCAACCGCACCCCGGCCGACCGGTACGACGCCGCGTTCGGCTACTACACCTTCGCGGCCTCGCTGGGGCAGGCGCTCGGCCCTGGCCTGATCGTGCTCTTCGGCGGGGACCGCACGATCCCCGACACCCGGGCCATCTTCCTCGGCGCCACGGTGGTGGCGCTGCCGCTGCTGGTCGTCGCGCTGTTCCTGCGCCCGTCCGGGCACCACCGGCAGGCCGTCGACGGTCCCGGCGCCGGTGGGCTGCGCGACCTGCTCCGCGAGCCCGGCCTGGCCCGTGCCCTCACGGTGAGCTGCGTCGTCCTGGCGGCGGTCGACATCACCCTGGTCTACCTGCCCGCGCTCGGCGCGGAACGCTGCATCGCCGCCGGTGCCATCGGCATCCTGCTCGGGGTCCGGGCGGTCGCCTCGATGGCGTCCCGGCTCCTGCTCGGCCGGCTGGTGGCGGCCCTCGGCCGGCGGGTCGTGCTGGTCGGCACCGTGGTGCTCTCCGCCGTCGGGCTGGCCCTGCTGCTGCCACCGCTGCCGTTCGCGGTCCTGGTGGTCGTGGTCGCGGTGGCCGGGCTCGGGCTGGGTGCGGGCCAGCCGCTGACCATGTCGTTCCTGGCCGAGGTGGCCCCGCCCGGGCTGCGCGGCCGGGCGATGTCGCTGCGGCTCACCGGCAACCGGCTCGGTCAGGTTCTCATCCCCAGCGCGGCCGGCGCGCTCGCCGCCGGCACCGGCGCGGCCGGCGTCCTCGGCTGCACCGCGGCCGGCCTGGCCGGCGCGGCCGTCGCCGCCACCCGCCTGCACCGGTCACCGCCCGCGGACCCGAACCCCTGAATGAGAGAGAAGGTACGACCATGGAGACCCCCACGACCGCCGACCTCTACGACCGGCACGGCGACGCCCTCGGCTCGTGCGACACCCAACTACGCCAGTTCGGCGGTGTCCGGGCCTTCGCCGGCCGGGCCGTCACGGTGCGCTGCTTCCAGGACAACGCCCTGGTCAAGTCGATCGTGGCCGAACCCGGGGAGGGACGGGTGCTGGTGGTGGACGGCGGCGGCTCACTGCACACCGCCCTCATGGGTGACCTCATCGCCGGCACCGCCGCGGAGAACGGCTGGGCCGGCGTGGTGATCAACGGCGCGGTCCGCGACGTCGTCGCCCTCGGTGCCCTGCCGATCGGCATCAAGGCGCTCGGCACGAACCCGCGCAAGAGCGCCAAGACCGGTGCCGGCGAGCGGGACGTGCCGGTGTCGTTCGGCAACTGCGTCTTCCCGCCCGGAGCCGAGGTGCACAGTGACGACGACGGCGTCGTCGTGCTGCCGGTCGCCGGGCGGGACTAGCCCTCGGTGGCCGGGTGCGGGGCGACCTGGCCCTGGCGGAGCCGGGCCGCGCAGAGTTCGGCCAGCTTCGCGTACGCGGGGGCGCCAATCAGGGCGGTCAGCTCCGGGCCGTAGGAGATGTACATCGGCTCGGCGCCGACGTGCGCGTCGGTGGAGGAGGTGCACCACCAGTCGAGGTCGTGACCGCCCGCGCCCCAGCCGCGCCGGTCGAACTCGGCGAGCGTGGAGATCAGCACCTTCGTGTTGTCCGGCCGCTTGTGCCAGTCCTGGTCGCGGCGGATCGGCAACTGCCAGCAGACGTCCGGCTTGTATTCCAGCGGGTGCACCCCGTCGCGCAGCGCCTGGGCGTGCAGCGCGCAGCCGCCCCCACCCGGGAAGTCGGCGTCGTTGAGGAAGACGCAGGGCGCGTCGACGGCGCGGGTGGCCGTCCGCCGGGCGGGGTTCTTCCCGTCGATCGTGTCGTTCTCGGTCCAGTTCTTGAAGCCCCGGCGGAAGTGCTGCCAGGTCTCCGGGGTGAGCCGCTTGACCGCCGCCCGGACCCGCTTCTCGTCGTCGCCGTCGGTGAAGAACGCGCCGTGCGAGCAGCAGCCGTCCGCGGCGCGACCCGCGACGATGCCGTGGCAGCCCCGGCCGAAGATGCACGTCCAGCGGGAGAGCAGCCACGTCAGGTCGGCCCGCACCAGGTGCTTGGCGTCGGCCGGGTCGACGAACTCGATCCACTCCCGGGGGAAGTCCAGCCCGACCTCCCGGCTGCGCGGGTCGTCAGGGTCGTCCACCAGCACGTGAAGCTCGATCTGCCCAGTCACCCGGACCAGCGTACGCGGGGTGACCCCACCCGGCTGGCGAGCCGGCGAAACGTGTTGGCCCTAGGGTCGTCAGCATGCGACTGGGTGTCCTCGACGTCGGTTCCAACACGGTGCACCTGCTGGTGGTCGACGCCCATCACGGCGCCCACCCGTGGCCGGCGCACTCCGAGAAGGTGGTGCTCCGGCTGGCCGAGCAGATCGGCCCGGACGGCGCGCTGACCGATGTGGGCGCGGACGGGCTGGTCAAGGCCGTCAGCATGGCCCGGGCCGCGGCGGACGGGCTGGAGGCCGACGACCTGCTGGCCTTCGCGACCAGCGCGGTCCGTGACGCCACCAACGCCGGCGAGGTGCTGGCCCGGGTCCGGGACGAGTCCGGCGTACGCCTGGAGGTGCTCTCCGGCGCGGACGAGGCGCGGATGACCTTCCTGGCGGTGCGGCGCTGGTTCGGGTGGTCCGCCGGCCGGCTGCTCGTGATGGACATCGGGGGCGGCTCGCTGGAGCTGGCGGCCGGCATCGACGAGGGCCCGGACGTGGCGGTCTCGCTGCCGCTGGGTGCGGGGCGGCTGAGCCGCGAGCGGCTGAAGGTCGACGCGGCCGGCATCGTTCCCCCGCCGGCCGAGGCCGTCGAGGAGCTGCGGGAGTACGTCGACGCTCAGCTCGACCCGGTGGTCGAGCAGCTCACCGAGGTCGGCTGGGAGCGTCCGGTGGCCACCTCGAAGACGTTCCGGACGCTGGCCCGGCTGGCCGGCGCGGCGCCCTCCGGGGCGGGGCTCTGGGCGCGGCGCAGCCTGACCCGCACCGGGCTGCGGCAGGTGCTCGGGTTCATCCGGCACATCCCGCCGGCCCAGCTGCCCGAGCTGGAGGGGGTCAGCGCGCAGCGGGCCCACCAGCTCCTCGCCGGGGCGGTGGTGGCCGAGGCGGTGATGCGCCGGCTCGACGTGGACAGCCTGGACATCTGCCCCTGGGCGCTGCGCGAGGGGGTCATCCTGCGCCGGCTGGATCAGCTGGCGCCGATGTGATCCTGGCCTGCCGTTCTACGTATTTTGCGGATGCTCGTCCCGATGCGCGGTGGCGGGTGCGGCTACCCTGAGGGGCGTGACTTCCCGCGTTCCGGTGCTCCTGTCCACGTCCTCGGTCTTCCCTGAGCGGACCGCGGCGGCGTTCCAGCTGGCCTCGACGCTCGGTTACGACGGCATCGAGGTGATGGTCTGGACCGACCCGGTCAGCCAGGACCCGGGCGCGCTGCGCGGCCTCGCCGACCACTACGGCGTCCCGGTCCTCTCGGTGCACGCGCCCTGCCTGCTGGTCACCCAGCGGGTGTGGAGCCCCGACCCGTGGGAGCGGCTGCGCAGGGCCGCCGAGCTGGCCGAGACGCTGGAGGCGCCCACCGTCGTGGTGCACCCGCCGTTCACCTGGCAGCGTGACTACGCCCGCAACTTCGCCGACGGCCTCGACCGGATCGCCGGCCGCTTCGACGGGCTGCGCTTCGCCGTGGAGAACATGTACCCGGTCCGGATGGCCGGCCGGCAGTTCGTCCCGTACGTGCCGGGCTGGGACCCGACCGACACCGGCTACGCCGCGTACACGCTGGACCTGTCGCACTGCGCGGCCTCGCACACCGACGCCCTGGCCATGGCCGACCGGATGGGGTCCGCTCTGGCCCACGTGCACCTGGGTGACGGCACCGGCGAGGGGCGCGACGAGCACCTGGTGCCCGGGCGCGGCGGCCAGCCCTGCGCGGAGCTGCTCCGCTCGCTGGCCGGGCGGGGCTTCGCCGGCTCGGTGGCGGTCGAGGTGACCACCCGGGGCGCGAAGAGCCGCGCGGTCCGCGAGGCGGACCTGCGCGAGTCCCTCGAGTTCGCCCGGGCCCACCTGACCGCCCCCTCCCCGGTCGACGCCTGACGCCGGGGAAGTGCCGGTCAGCTGACCGGGGTGAGCGGTTCGGGCTGGGTCGGGACGGTCACCTGGTCGCCCACGGCGGCGCGCTTGCGGGCCCGGTGCGCGGCCACGTGCGAGCGGGTGGCGCAGCGCTCCGAGCAGAACCGCCGGCAGCAGTTCGACGAGGTGTCCAGGTAGACGTTGCCGCAGCGCTCGTCGGCGCAGACCCCGAACCGGGCGCTGCCGTACTCGCAGAGCCAGACCGACAGGCCCCAGACGGCGCCGGCCAGGTATTCGGAGCTGACCGAGGCGCCCCGGCTGGTCACGTGCATGTGCCAGTCGGAGGAGTCGTGACCGGAGATGCGCGGCTGGACGGGGAACGCCTCCAGCAGCGTGTTCAGCTCCGTCACCGCCTCGGCGTCCCGGCCCGAGGTGCCGTACTCGAAGACGTCGCGCAGGCGCTTCTGCGCCCGCCGGAAGATCGCCAGGTCCCGGTCGGCGACCTCGTCGCGCATCCACGCGTTGTCGTCCGGGAAGATGGCCCGCAGGTCGTCGAGGTCGTCCAGACGGGCGTTGACGAGATCAACACCGGTCCGGGCGTACGCGTCGAAGTTCACGACCCCAACGGTAGACGACTCACGGGGTACGCGGCGCGTCGATGTAGTGGGGCAGGAACCGCGCGTAACCGTCCGTGATGAGGCTATCGCTCTCCCGGAGGCCCGCGCCGGCCGATTCGCCGTCCACGATCCAGCTGCCCAGCACCATCCGGCTGCCCCCGAATTCGGGCAGCGCCCGGAACTCCTGATAGCAGAAGCCCTCGTCGCCGTAGATCCCCGGATTGGTGATCTCGGTGCCACCGGTGACGATGCGCACCGAGCCGCCCTCCCGGCCGAGCAGCGGCTTGGCCACGTACCCGGTCATCCCGCGCGGCGAGTCGAGGTAGGCGGGGAGCAGGTAGTCGTGGCCGGGGTAGAGCTCCCAGAGCACCGCCAGCAGCGCCTTGTTCGAGAGCAGCAGCTTCCAGGCGGGCTCGATCCAGGTGGTGGGGGTGCCCGGCTCCAGCGCCGGCGGCCCGTACGGCTCGGCCAGCATCCACTCCCAGGGGTAGAGCTTGAAGCAGGTGGTGACGGGGCGGTCGGCGGCGTCGACGAAGCGCCGGCCGTCCCAGCCGACCCGCTGGATCGGCAGGAGCGTGACGTCGAGCCCCGCCTGGCGGGCGGTCTCGGCCAGGTAGCCGGCGGTGATCTGGTCCTCGCCGGACTCCTCCTCCGCGGACCAGACCACGTGCACCCGCGGGTCGTGCAGGCCGGCGCCGATCTTCGCCCAGGCGCCGACCAGCCGCTCGTGCAGGCTGTTCCACTGGTCGGCGTCCGGCCGGGTGTGCTCCAGCCAGTACCACTGCACGATGCTCGCCTCGACCAGCGCGGTCGGGGTGTCGGCGTTGTACTCCAGCAGCTTCGGCGGCCAGCTGCCGTCGTACCAGAGGTCGAAGCGGCCGTAGAGGGTCGGCGGCCCCTCCCGCAGCGACCGGGCGACCGCCTCGGCGGCCCACTCCGGGATGCCGAACTCGGCGTACCGGTTGCGGGCCACCACGTGCTCGGCCGCGGCCACCGACATCCGGTGCAGCTCCTCGGTGGCCTCCTCCAGCCGGAGCACCTCGTCCAGCTCGAAGGCGTACGCGGCGGTCTCGTCCCAGTACGACATGACGCCGCCGTCAGGCAGCTCGGTGTCGACGTACACCAGGCCCTGGGCCCGGACCGTGGCGTCCCAGTCCGGGCGCGGCGTGCTGGCCTCGCGCCGCACGTCAGCCCCCGCAGGAGGCGAGGTGGGTGCCGAAGCCGCCGCGCTCGGGCAGGGGCGCGGCGACCGGCGCCGGGGTGTCCCGGGCGGCGGCGGCCGGCGCGGGGACCCGCAGGGCCAGGGCGACCGTGTCGCCGCCCCCGCCCGCCGGACCGAGGGCGCAGTCGTCATCGTCGTCGTCGTATCCGTTGTTGCAGCCGGACAGGGCGAGGGCCAGGGCGGTCAGGGCGCCGAGCTGCACGGTGGCCGACCGGAGCCGGCGTCGGGGGCGTCGTTCCACGTGATGGTTGTAGCGGATCCCCGCCAGCGGGGCCGCCCCGCGGTGCCCGCCGGAACGCTGCGTGACGTTGCCCGCCGCCCCCCGGCGCGGGCCCACCGCCGGGCGTTACGCTCGGCTCATGCTCCGTTCCGTCATCCTCGCCGCCTCCCGGTCATCCCAGGTCGAGCGGCTCGTCGCGACGGCCCCGTTCACCCGGGACGTCGTCCGCCGGTTCGTCGCCGGCGCCGGCACCGACGACGCGCTGCGCGCGACCCGCGTACTCGTCGCCGACGGCCAAGCGGTCACCCTCGACTTCCTCGGTGAGGACACCGTCACCCCGGAGCAGGCGAACGCCACCCGGGACGAATACCTCAGGCTGCTGCGACTGCTGGGCGCCGCCGGGCTCACCCCGGCCGCAGAGGTGAGCGTGAAGCTCTCCGCGCTCGGGCAGTTGTTCGACGAGCAGCTCGCGTACGACAACGCGCGGGCGATCTGCGCGGCGGCCGACGCGGCCGGCAGCACGGTCACCCTGGACATGGAGGACCACACCACCACCGACTCGACCCTGGACATCCTGGCGAAGCTGCGCAAGGACTACCCGTCGACGGGTGCGGTGCTCCAGGCGTACCTGCGGCGGACCGAGTCGGACTGCCGCGAGCTGTCCGGCGCCGGTTCCCGGGTGCGGCTCTGCAAGGGCGCGTACAAGGAGCCCGAGTCGGTGGCTTACCAGTCCGCCCGCGAGGTCGACAAGTCGTACGTGCGCTGCCTGAACGTGCTGATGTCCGGGGACGGCTACCCGATGCTGGCCACCCACGACCCGCGCCTGATCGCCATCGGCGAGGACCGGGCCCGCTGGTTCGACCGCGGCCCGGAGCGGTTCGAGTTCCAGATGCTCTTCGGCATCCGCCCGGAGGAGCAGAAGCGTCTCGTGGGTGACGGCTACACCGTGCGCACCTACGTCCCCTACGGCGACCAGTGGTACGGCTACCTCATGCGCCGCCTGGCCGAGCGCCCGGCGAACATGATGTTCTTCGGCCGCGCCCTGATGTCGAAGAAGTGAGCTGAACGGAACGGGCCGGTGGGACGTCGTCCTGCCGGCCCGTTCCGCGTTCCGGGGCCTTGACGCCGAAAGCTAATGGCATTAGCTTTATGGCTATGACAGTTAGCCAGATGGCGCGGGACGGCGGAACCATCGCATACGAGGTGCACGGGGAGGGGCCGCTCGTGGTCCTCTCGCACGGCATGGGGGAGAACCGGGCGTCCTTCCGGCACCTGGTGCCCCGGCTGGTGTCGGCCGGCTACCGGGTCGCCTCGGTCGACGTGCGCGGGCACGGTGACTCCAGCCCGCGCTGGCCCAGCTACGCCCCCGCCGAGGTGGGCGTCGACCTGCTCGCCGTGGTCCGCGCGCTCGGCGGCGGCCCGGCCACCCTGGTCGGCAGCTCGTCCAGCGCCGCCGCCGTGGTCTTCGCCGCCGCCGACGCCCCCGCGCTGGTCACCGGCATCGTGCAGGTCAGCCCGTTCGTCGCCCCGCCCAAGCCGAACCCGCTGCTGCGGGCCACCCAGGCGGTCGTGCTGCGCAGCCCACGGCTGTTCGGGATGTTCCACCGCACCCTGTTCCCGTGCGGGCGGCCGGCCGACGACGCCGCGTACCGGAAGGAGCTGGTCGCCAAGCTGCGCGGCCGGATGGCCGCCGTGCGCGGCGTGGTGGCGCCGGTCGACCCGCACTGGACCGCGCGGGCCCGGGAGGTGCGGCAGCCGGTGCTGGTGCTCATGGGCACGAAGGACCCGGACTTCCCGGACCCCGGCGCCGAGGCGCGGGCCGCCCGCCGGCACTTCGCCACCGCCGAGGCGCGTATGATCGCCGACTCCGGTCACTACCCGCACGCCGACCAGCCCGACGCCACCGCCGCCGACCTGCTGGAGTTCCTGGCGGTGACCACCCGTGCCTAGGGCCGGCCTGACCCCGCAGACCGTGGTCCGTGAGGCGGCCGTGCTCGCCGACGAGGTCGGCCACGACCGGCTCACCCTGGCCGCGCTCGCCGCCCGGCTCGGTGTGGCGCTGCCCAGCCTCTACAAGCACGTCCGGGGCGTCGACGCGCTGCACCAGAAGCTGGCCGTACTGGCCACCACCGAGGTCGCCACCGAGCTGACCAGCGCCGCCGCGGGCCGGGCCGGCGGCGACGCGCTGCGCGCCGCCGCCAGCGCCCTACGGGAGTACGCCCGCCGGCACCCCGGCCGCTACCCGGCCACCCAGCGGGCGCCGGCCCCCGACGACCCCGAGCATCTCGCCGCCGCGGAACGGGCCGTGGGCGCCATCTACGCGATCCTGCGCGGGTACGACCTCAGCGGCGACGCGGCGGTCGACGCCACCCGGATGTTCCGGGCCGCCGTGCACGGCTTCATCACCCTCGAGGCGGCCGGCGGGTTCGGGCTGCCCCGCGACATCGACCGGTCCTTCGACGAGATGGTGGCCGCGCTGGACACCGCGTACCGCAACTGGAGGTCCCGGTGAAGGCCGCCCTGCTCACGCTCATCTTCCTGCTGGAGCTGGCCCTGCTCGCGGCGGCCGGCTGGTGGGGGTTCACCCTCGACGCCGGCTGGCCGGTGCGGCTGCTCGCCGGGCTCGGCGCGCCGCTGGTGATCGCCGTGGTCTGGGGGCTGTTCTGCTCGCCCCGGGCCGGCGTGACGCTGCCCGCGCCGGCCAAGCTGGGCGTGCAGGCGGCCTGCTTCGTCACCGGCGGGGTGCTGCTCGCCCTGGCCGGCCGGCCGCTGCCCGGCGCGATCCTGGTGGCCCTGTGGGCCCTCGACAAGACCCTGCTCACCGTCTCCGGCGAAAAGGTCTGACCCGAGCCGACCCGGCGGCCGGGCGGCGCCTCTGGTCGCCCGCCTGTCGAGCTGACGTCGCAAAATACTCACGCCGAACCCGCCGAACGTCCACGAGCACCCAGGCGCTCGTCCGCCGCCTCACCATCCTGGATCTTGGACGATTATGGCCCCTATAGGGGCCGCTTCCTACCAAGATCTCGCCGGGGGCCGTGACCAGTCGCGTGCGGCGGCGGGGAGGTCGCTGCCGGCCGCCGGGGGTCGCCTCGCGGTTGAGTCGTCCGTGACATCAGCTCGACAGGCGCCGCGACAGAGAGTTGGCTCCGGGGACGCGCGGGGAGTCTTCCCGGAACGCCCGATTGGTCGTACCCTTCGCCGGTGACCGACGGTGACCAGCAGCCCGCCGGCGCGGCGTCGAGCGGCGACGAGCCGCCGGCCACCGCGCCACGGGACGGCGACGGTCCACCCGGCCACCCGGCCCCCGCCGTCGACAACGTCCCGGCCGGAACGGCCGCGCCGAACGGCACCCGGCCAGCCGACGGCGACGACCGAACCGGGGGCACTCAACGAGCCGAGGGCCCGCAGCTTCCGGCCACCCGGCGGCGGTGGCGGCTCTGGGCCGCCGTCGGGCTCGTACTCGTGCTGCTGGCGTGCGGTGTTCCCGGCGTACTCCTGCTCGGGCTGGTGCCCGGCGCGGCCGGACGGCCGGCGGCGGAGCGGGACGACCGGGGCACGCCGGCCGAGCGGCGTCTCCGCGAGCGGATGGCGGCCCAGCTCGACCGGCAGGCCGCCGCGCTGCTCGACGGTGACCGCGCCGGTTTCCTCGCCGTCGCCGAGCCCGCCGCCCGACCGGCGCTCATCCGGCGGTACACCGCGCTGCGCGCGCTCCGGGTCACCGCCTGGCGGCCGGCGGCCGACGGGGTGCCGGCGGCGGTCGAGCGGCAGCCGGGGGAGTGGCGGCTGGCGGTGACCGTCGGCTACTGCTTCGTGGTGCCGGGCTGCACGCCGAGCAGTGTCGAGCTGGGCACCCGGTGGCGGGTGACGGGCGACGGGGAGCCCCGGCTGACCGCGGTCGAGGAGTCCCGGGCGGCCCCGGCCGGCGCGCGGCCCTGGGAGGTCAGCGACCTGGCCGTGGCGGTCGGCAAGCGGGCCGTGGTCGCCACCACCCCGGCGCTGCGGGCCAAGCTGCCCGGCCTGCTGGCTCAGGCCGAGGCGGCCGCGAAGGTCGCCGACCTGTACGCGGTGGCCGGCGCGCCGCCCGACCGCTATCTCGTCTACTACGCCGGCCGGGCCGAGTGGCAGCGCTGGTACGGGGGCGGGCGGCCGAAGTGGACCGCCGGCTACGCGGTCGGCGTCGGCGGCGGGCACCACGACGTCGTGCTGAACGCGCAGAGCCTCACCCCGACGGGCGTCGACGACCTGCTCCGGCACGAGCTGACCCATGCCGCGTCGCTGCCGGACCGGGGCTACGCGGACCGGTCGAGCTGGTGGCTCGTGGAGGGCCTGGCCGAGTACGCGGGCGCGGACGGCCAGCCGGTGGACCGCTACGAGGGCCTGGCCGAGGTGCGCAAGCTCGTCCGCGGCGGGTGGAACGGCCGGCTCGACGCGCTCGCCCCGGCCGACAACGCGGCCGACGACCGGGTGGGCGGCGCCTACGGCACCGGCTACCTGGCGGTGCGCCACCTGGTCGACCGGTACGGGGAGCAGCGGGTGCTGGCCTTCTTCCGGGCCGTGGTGCACGACCAGCGGTCGGTGGCCGAGGCCGCCGACGAGGTGTTCGGCGACCCCTGGCCGGGGCTGCACGACGACTGCGTCGCCTACGTCCGCGCGGCCGTCGGCTGAGACGTCGACGCTGGTCGACGGGTCGTAGCATGGGCCGGGTGGCCCGCACCCCCTCGCCGCGGCTGCCCGCGGCCCGCCGCCCGCGCCTCCTCGTCGCCCTGCTCGCCGTCGTCGCACTGACCGGCACCACCGCCGCCTCGTGTGGCGACGACCCGCCCGCGGTCACCGTGGCCGAGGTGGGCCGCTCTCCGGTGGCCGAGGTGATCGACGCGCCGGCCGCGGTGACCGCCCGGGCCGCCGCCACCCTCACCGCCCCGGCCGACGGCACCCTGGCCAGCCTGCGCGTCCAGCCCGGACAGCGGGTCGCCCGCGGGCAGGTGCTCGCCGTGCTCGACTCGCCGTCCGCGCGGGCCCGGTTGACGCAGGCCCGCGCGGCGCTGCGCGCCGCGAAGCGGGCCGGACCGGGAGTCGGCGCCGGCGACCTCGGTGGGAGCCGGCGGAACACCGACCGGGCCGCCGATGAGGCGTTCGCCGCCGCCCGCAAGGCGGCCGGGAAGGTCGGCGATCCCCAGCTGCGGTCCGCGCTGCTGCTCCAGGTCGAGTCGGCGCAGCAGCAGTACGCGTCGGCCGCCCGCGCCGCCGACCGGGCGGTCAACGCCGTGCAGCGCGGCGTCGCCGGGCTGAACAGCGCCGTCGGCGCGCTGTCGACCGCGCAGCGCCTCCAGGCCCAGCAGGCGTACGACCTGGCGAAGGCGACGGTCGACGCGCTGACCCTGCGCGCCCCGGTCGCCGGGGTGGTGCAGCCGGGCGGGACCCGGGCGGCCACCCCCACCGACCTCAGCGGGCTGCTCGGGGCGGCCGGAGGCGGGGTGCCCGGTCTCGACCCGTCGGCCCTCGGCGCGGCCGGGCAGGGCGGCCCGCCGGCCGGGGTGGACGACGCGGTGCCGGCCGGTGGCCGGGTGACCGCCGGCACGCCGGTGCTGACCGTGGTGGACACCGGGCAGCTGGGCCTGCTCGCCGAGGTGGACGAGACCGACGTGCTGCTGGTCCGGGCCGGGCTGGCCGCGTCGGTGGAGCTGGACGCGGTGACCGGCGCGACGTACGACGCCACGGTCCGCTCGGTGGACGTGCTGCCGACCAGTTCGGCCCGGGGCGGGGTCACCTACCGGGTGCGCCTCGGCCTCGGCGCCGGGCGGCTCGGCGAGGGGGAGGCCGCCCCGGCGCCCCGCCCCGGCATGAACGCCGTGGTCCACCTCCGCGTCCGCGAGGCGGCCGACGCGGTGGCCGTGCCCGCCTCGGCGGTCTTCTCCGCCGACGGGCGGGACTCGATCTGGCTGCTGCGGGACGGGAAGGCCGACCGGGTGCCGGTCACCGTGGGCGTGCAGGGGCAGGACCTGGTGCAGATCGTCAGCGGGGTGCGCGCCGGCGACCGGATCGTGGTGCGCGGCGCCGACCAGGTCCACGACGGCCAGGAACTCCGGTGACCGTCGCCGCGATCGAGGCGGTCGACGTGTCCCGCACGTACGAGCTGGACGGGGTGTCGGTGCCCGCGCTGCGGGGGGTGTCGCTCACCATCGGGCAGGGCGAGTACGTGGCCGTGATCGGGCCGTCCGGCTCGGGCAAGTCCACGCTCATGCACCTGCTCGGCGGGCTGGACCGGCCGACCGGCGGCCGGCTGGTGATCGGTGGGCGGGACGTGGCCACGCTGACCGCGCCGGAGCTGGCGACACTGCGCAACGAGACCATCGGCTTCGTGTTCCAGGCGTTCCACCTGCTGCCCCGGACGTCCGCCGTGGACAACGTGGCGCTGCCCCTGGTCTACCGGGGTGTCGGGGCGCGGCAGCGGCGGGAACGCGCGGCCGCGATGCTCGGCCGGGTCGGGTTGGGGCACCGGCTGGGCCACCGCCCCAACCAGCTCTCCGGCGGCGAGCAGCAGCGGGTGGCCATCGCCCGCGCCCTGGTCACCGACCCGGCGGTGCTGCTCGCCGACGAGCCCACCGGCAACCTGGACAGCGCCACCGGCGAGGCGGTGCTGGAGCTGCTGGAGCGGCTCAACGTCGAGTCCGGTGTGGCCCTCGTGATGGTGACCCACGACCCGGAGGTGGCGGCCCGGGCCCGCCGGCGGGTCGCCGTCCGGGACGGGCTGATCCGCTCCGACACCGTTCATGATCGACCGCTGTCGGGCGGCGACGGTCGACCTGAGACACTGGACGCCGCTCCCAGCGCGGAGCCCCGGTCCGCGTCCGGAAGCGGCCCGGGGCACCCGTCCGGTGGCTCCGGTGGCGCCACCGGAGCCACCGGACGCCTTCCGCGTGCTGGTGGGACCGGTGGCCCGGGCGGGCCCGGGGGTGCCGGGTGAGGGTGGCCGAGGCCTGGCGGGTGGCGCTGGACGCGCTGCGGGCCAACCGCTTGCGCAGCGCGCTCACCATGCTCGGCGTGATCATCGGGGTCGCCTCGGTGGTGCTTTTGGTGGCCATCGGCACAGGCACCAAGCAGAAGGTCGAACAGCAGGTGGAGGGGCTCGGCTCGAACCTGCTCCTCGTGGTGCCGGGCAAGCTCGACGTCGGCACCGCGCCGGTGGTCTCGCCGCTGGACCTCAAGGACGTGGACGCCGTCTCCCGGGTGGTCGGCGACCCCGGGCGCGTGGCCGTCACCATCGCCTCCGGCGCGACCGCCCGGGCCGGCACCCGGTCCGACTTCACGACCGTCCAGGGTGTGCTGGAGACCACGCCGGCGGTCTTCACCCGATCGCTGGCCCGCGGCCGCTACCTGACCGGCGCGGACGTGGACACCAGCCGCCGGGTGGCGGTGCTCGGCGCGTCCGTGGCCCGGGCGCTCTTCCCCGACCGGGACCCGCTCGGCCAGCAGGTCACCCTGGCCGGGGTCCGGTTCCGGGTGATCGGCGTCTTCACCCCGCTGGGCCAGAGTCTCGGCGTGGACCGGGACGACGAGGTGCACATCCCGGTGACCGCCGCGCAGCGGCTCTGGGGCACCCAGCGGATCGACGGCATCGCCGTCAAGGCGCCCGACCGGGAGCGGATCGACCAGCTCGGCGATCGGATCGTCGCCGAGCTGTCCCGCCGGCACCCGGACACCGAGTTCAGCGCGGTCACCCAGCAGCAGATCCTCGGTGTGCTCGGCGACATCCTCGGCGTGCTCACCGGGGTGCTGGCCGCCATCGCCGGCATCTCGCTGCTGGTCGGCGGCGTCGGCGTCTCCAACATCATGCTGGTCTCGGTGCGCGAGCGGACCCGCGAGATCGGCCTGCGCAAGGCGGTCGGCGCGCGGCCCCGGGACATCGGCGTGCAGTTCCTGCTGGAGGCCGTGCTGCTCACGTCGATCGGCGGGCTGACCGGGATGGCGCTCGGGGTCGGCACCGCGCTGCTGGTGGACGCGGTCTCACCGATCCCGGCGGCCATCACCTGGTGGTCGCTGGCGCTCGCCTTCGGGGTGTCGGCGGCCGTCGGCATCGTCTTCGGGGTGGTGCCCGCCCAGCGCGCCGGCCGGCTCGATCCCGTCGTGGCCCTGCGCGCCGAGTGAACGGGACGCTCCACCCGTCCGGGCGAAAAACACCAGCTCAACCGGGGGAGAAGGTGACCCGTCCATGATCAAAGGAAGGAAGGGATCGCGCCGGTCACAGCCGTCCCGCTACCGTACTGGTAACACGCGCGTCGCTCGTCGTGGCGGGAGCAACCTGTCCGGCGGCACGCGCCGGGCATGGGAATGGGTCGGTGAGCCATGGCCGGGTCGCAGTCCGACGCTCGACTGTCGGATGTCAGGTTCCTGACCGTCGCCGAGGTGGCGACGGTCATGCGGGTGTCGAAGATGACGGTCTACCGTCTCGTGCACAGCGGTGAGCTGACCGCCGTGCGGGTCGGCCGGTCGTTCCGGGTGCCCGAGCACGCCGTGCACGAATACCTCCGGGGCGCCTTCCAGGAGACCGCCTGACACGTCGCCGGCCAGGCCGGCGAGTGCGACGTAACGGGCATCGACGGGGCCGCGTTGGTCCTGCTGACGCACTCCGGCTACCCTGGACCCCGACCGTGACCGCATCCTGGTGTGCCCTGCCCACCACGCTGGTCCGGTCCGTTGTCCGCAAGCGGTCACCGACACCACCCCCTTGGTGTCTGCCGGTCCGCCCCGCACGTTGCATCGAAAGGCTGTCGTATGGGCTCGGTGGTCAAGAAGCGCCGCAAGCGCATGGCTAAGAAGAAGCACCGCAAGCTGCTGCGCAAGACCCGCGTCCAGCGTCGCCGTCTCGGCAAGTGACCCGGGCCGGGCTTCCGCCCGGCACCCGGCACCACTTGCCATCTGTCGACCCCCGGAGGCTCAGGTGATCAGGCCGCGGACATCCCGGCTCGATCCCGCCTGCCGGGCAAGGCGCACGGCATGACCCCCGGTGGCACCCCAGGTGCTCCGGGGGTCGTTGTCGTGACCGGGGTCGGCCGCTACCTCGGCGCGCACGTCGCCGCCCGGCTCGCCGCCGACCCGCGCATCGACCGCGTCATCGGGGTCGACCCGGCCAGCCCCAATCCCGAGCTGGCCGACCTGCTGTCCGGCGTCGAGCGGGTCCGCCTCGACCTCGATTCGCTCGGCGGCCTCCTGGTCGACCTCGACGTCGACGCCGTGGTGCACCTGGCGCTGGTCACCGCCCCCGACCCGCAACAGGGCGGCCGGGCGGCCATGAAGGAACAGAACGTCATCGGCACCATGCAGCTCCTCGCCGCCTGCCAGCGGGCGCCCCGGCTGCGCAAGCTCGTGGTCCGTTCGTCGACCGCCGCGTACGGGGTGTCGTTCCGGGACCCGGCCGTCTTCACCGAGGAGACCGAGCCGCGCGAGGTGCCGCGCGGCGGTTTCGGCCGCGACATCCTCGACATCGAGGGGTACGTCCGCGGGTTCCGCCGCCGCCGGCCCGACGTCACCGCGACCGTGCTGCGCTTCGCGCCGTTCATCGGCTCAACGGCCGACACGACGCTCACCCGATACTTCGCCCAGCCGGTGGTGCCCACCGTCTTCGGCCGGGACCCGCGGCTGCAGTTCGTCCACTTCGACGACGCCCTGGAGGTGCTGCACCGGTCGGTCGCCGAGGACCACGCCGGCACCTACAACGTCGCCGGGCCGGGGGTGCTCTCGCTGTCCCAGGCCATCCGCCGGGCCGGACGGGTCGCCATGCCGGTGCTCGAGCCGGGTCTCGCCGGGGTGGCCGCGATCGCCCGCAGCATGGGCTTCGGCCGCTACGGGCTGGACCAGGTCGACCTCTTCGTGCACGGTCGGGTGGTGGACACCACGAGACTGGAGCGCGAGTACGGCTTCACACCCCGCTCGACCGCGGCCGCCTTCGACGACTTCATCCGCGCGCACCACGGCGGGGTGGTGGTGACCCGCGACCAGCTCGCCACGGCCGAGCAGTTGGTGCTGGAGGGCATCCGGCAGGTCCGGGCGGCCGTGCGGGAGCGCCCGTGAGCGCGGCCGAGGAGCGGGGCGACGCGCGCTACGACGTACCGCTGACCGTGCCCGGACCGGACGCGGAGCCGGCGCGGCGCAACGGGCACCGGCGGGCCGCGGCGGCCGCCGCCGAGCCGACGATGAAGGCCGCGCCGGCGGCCTCCGACGAGCCGGACACCTCCGCCGACGAGCCCGCGCCGGCCCCCAGGACGGGCGACGCCGTCCCGAACAAGCCCGTCGCGAAGAAGGCCATGGCCAAGAAGGCCGTCGCCAAGAAGGCCGTCGCCAGGAAGGCCGTCGCCGGGAAGCCGGCGGACGGGCCGGCGGAACGCGGGGCGGGCGACCTGACCCCGCCCGGACCGGCGGTGGCGGACCGGCCGGGGGACCACTGGGACCGGAAGGTCGCCAAGGGGCTCGCCTTCCTGCGGCGGCGGCTGGCCGGCGACTACGAGGTGGACGAGTTCGGCTTCGACCCCGACCTGACCGACGCCGTGTTCCACCCGCTGGTCCGGCTGCTCTACCGCGACTGGTTCCGCACCGAGGTGAGCGGCGTCGAGCACGTGCCCGCCGAGGGGGCCGGTCTGGTGGTCGGCAACCACTCCGGCACGGTGGCGCTGGACGCGCTGGTGCTCGCCACGGCGCTGCACGACCGGCACCCGGAGCGCCGCTACCTGCGGCTGCTCGGCGCCGACCTGGTCTTCCGGATGCCGGTGGTCTCCGAGATCGCCCGCAAGACCGGTGGCACGGTGGCCTGCAACCCGGACGCGGAACGGCTGCTCGGCAACGGCGAGCTGGTCGGCGTCTTCCCGGAGGGCTTCAAGGGCGTCGGCAAGCTCTACGCCGACCGCTACAAGCTCCAGCGCTTCGGGCGGGGCGGTTTCGTCTCGGCGGCGCTGCGCACCGGCACGCCGATCGTGCCGGTGGCGATCGTCGGCGGCGAGGAGATCTATCCGATGCTCGCCGACATCAAGCCGCTGGCCCGGCTGCTGAAGCTGCCCTACTTCCCGGTGACGCCGACCTTCCCCTGGCTGGGGCCGCTGGGCATGGTGCCGCTGCCGAGCAAGTGGCTGATCGAGTTCTGCCCGCCGATCCCCACCGCGCACCTGCGCGACTCGGCCGACGACCCACTGGTCGTGTTCAACCTCGCCGACCAGGTGCGGGAGACCATCCAGCAGACCCTGCACCGGCTGCTCGAACGCCGGCCGGACCCGTTCGGCCCCTGACCCGCGAGCCGGGGCCCGGCGTCAGTCGACGCGCTGGCGGCGGCGGTGCAGGGCCAGCCCGGCGGTGACCGCGCCGGCGAGCACCCCCGCGGCGGCCGTGGACGGCACCGCGATCTTCACGGCCCGCCGCCCGGTGCGGAAGTCCCGGACGTCCCAGCCCCGCTCGCGGGCCCGCCGGAGCAGCGCCGGATCCGGGTTGACCGCCACCGGACGCCCCACGGTGGAGAGCATCGGCAGGTCGTTGGCGGAGTCGCTGTAGGCCGCGCAGCGGCCCAGCTCCAGCCCCTCCACCGCGGCGAGCTGGGTGATCGCCTCGGCCTTGGCCGGCCCGTGCATCAGCTCACCGACCAGCCGGCCGGTGTAGGCGCCGTCGACCACCTCGGCCACCGTGCCGATCGCCCCGGTCAGGCCGAGCCGGGTGGCGATGACCCGGCCGATCTCCACCGGGGCGGCGCTGACCAGCCAGACCCGCTCGCCCGCGTCGAGGTGGCGCTGGGCCAGCTTGCGGGTGCCGGCCCAGATGCGCGGGGCCATCAGCTCGTCGAAGATCTCCTCGGCGAGGCGTTCGACGTCGTCCACCCGCCAGCCCTGGACGAAGGCGAGCGCGGCCTCCTTGGCCTGCGACATGTCCCCGGCGTGCTCGGTGGCGAACAACCGGAACTTGGCCTGCTGCCAGGCGAACCGGGCCAGGTCACCGGTGGTGAAGTACTTCCGGGCGGCCAGGCCGCGGGCGAACCAGTAGATCGACGCGCCCTGCATCATCGTGTTGTCCACGTCGAAGAACGCGGCGGCCGTCGGGTCGGGCGTGGCGGTGACCGGGGGCGCCTCTGGGGTCTCCGCCCAGCCGGCGGTGTGGCCGTGGACGTCGGTGCTGACCGTCACCTTCCGGCTCCGGGTCACGACGACCTCCCCTCGACGACCGCGTACGCCACTTCCGAGCCTATCCGGCGGGATGTGACGGACGGGTGTCCGGCGGGAGAAGTGTGGCGTGGACGGCTGTCCGGGCCGCGGTCAGCGGTCGCCGGGGCAGGCGGCCGGGGCGGGCCCGAGCGCGTCGCTGGCCGCCGGGGCCGGCAGCCCGCAGGCGATCGCCTCGCGGAGCGCGTCGGCGCGCTGGCCGGCCGCGTCCAGCAGGGCGAGCGAGCGGCGGGTGCGGTCCCGGTCGGCGTGGTCGGACCGGTCGAGCAGCCCGCTGACCACCCGGCGCTGGCCGCCGAGGAACGTGTCGACGGCGTCCAGCGCGGCCGGGTCGGAGCGCTGCGCGGCCACCGTGGTCAGCAGGCGGACGCCCTGCCGGGTGTCGGCGTCCATGTCGTCGAGCACGGCGCTGAAGCCCAGCCGGTCGTCGCGGACCGTGGCGGCCTCGTCGAGCCGGGTGCGGGCGAAGTCGAGGAAGAGCTGCCCCCGGCTGATGTCGGAGCTGGCCAGGGCGAGCTGGGCGCGCTCGGTCGAGCGCTTCATGCCGTAGAGGGCGTCGCCGGGCAGGGCGTTCTCGCTGGCGGCGGAGATGCCGGAGAGGGCGATCGCGCCGGCGGCCACGCCGACCAGGATCGCGCCCCGGGCCCGGGCCCGTCGCCCGGTCATGGCCGGCAGCAGCGAGCCGCGAACGCCGGTGGCGGTGCCGGTTTTCGCCGGGGCGCCGACGCCCTCGCGCTCGACGGTGGCGACGAGCATCGCCCGCAGCCCGGTGCGGAATTCGGCGTCCACCTCGACGTCGGGCCGGTCGGCGGTGAGTCGCCGGCTCACCGCGACGAGCGCGGTGAGTTCGTCGTCGGCCCGGGAACGGACGTGGTGCCGCCGGCCGCCGTTGGCCTCGTCGAGGAGCTGCGCGAAGCGCTCGGCACGCCGACGGGAGAAGAGGTCGCTGTCCACCGCAGGCACCCCCTCTCGCTGGTCACGGCCGCGTTGGCCGTCGTCGTCACCAGCGACCGGTGGCAGCGTGAGGCCGAGGGTCGACCGGGACGGCCGACCTGACCCGCCGGACCGGGTGGCCCGGGGGACGCCGGGACAACCACTGGTCGCACCCGGAGAAACGGTTCGCGGCGGTCGCCGGTTACGGCCCGGTCGGTGGCGAAATCACCAAGAGTGATCGCGGTCACGAGCTGCGGAGGGTACGTTCGCCCGCGCCCGGGTGGGTCGCCGGGCGGCTGGAGCGGGTCGGGTCAGGGCTGGAAGCCGTCGGGCAGCAGCCGGGCCAGGGCCCGGACCGCCCGGTACTGGAGGGCCTTGATGGCGCCCTCGTTCTTGCCCATGGCGCGGGCCGTCTCGGCCACGGAGAAGCCCTGGAGGAAGCGGAGCACGATGCACTCCTGCTGCTCCGGGTTGAGCTGCTTCACGGCGGTGAGCAGGGCGACGTTGGTGATGTGCTCGACCACCGCGGCCTCCGGGCTGCCCTCGGGCCCCCGGTCCTCCCGGTCGGCGTCGAGCACGTCGCCGGTGGTCACCTCCAGCCGGTAGCGGCCGGACTTGAAGTGGTCGGCGACCAGGTTGCGGGCGATGGTGACCAGCCAGGCGCCCAGGTCGCGGCCCTGCCAGGTGAAGCTGCCGATGCGCTTGAGCGCCCGGAGGAACGTGTCCGAGGTGAGGTCCTCGGCGAGCTGGCGGTTGCCGACCCGGAAGTAGACGAACCGGAACACCGTGTCGACGTAGCGGTCGTAGATCAGGCCGAACGCCTCGGCCTCGCCGGCCTGCGCCCGCTCGACCAGCGCCCAGACCTCGGTGGCCGGGTCGGACGGGTCGGGGCGGCTCGGGAAGCCGGTGGCCGGGACGACGGCGGCCGGAACGGCCGGCAGCACGGCCGTGTCGCCGGCGGCCACCGCGGGCAGCACGGCGGTCTCGGCGGCCGAGGGCTCGCTGTTCGCCGCGGCCTCGCCACGCCGGCCCTGGGCCGGCATGGTCGGCCGGGACGGGGCGCCGAGCCGGCCCGCGGCGGGTTTCGCGTTGCCGCCGGGCACCGCCGGGCGAGCCGGCGCCTCGTTGTGGTGTGTGCGGTTGCGGACGCGCCGCCCCTCACCGCGGACCGCGAGGCCGCGTGTTCCGTCGGCGGCGGCCCGTGGAGCGGGCTCCAGGCGCTCGTTCATGGGTGTTCGCTGGGCGGGGCCGGTCACCCCGGCCGGCCGGTCCGCGTAACCGAAGGTGGTCACCGCGCCTCCCCGATCCAGGCGGGGCAGGGCCGCACCGGGCGCCGCGGCGTCGCGGCGGGACCGGGTACGCCCCGGCCGGGCGCGGCGGTTTCGGGACGGGCCGACGGGCGGCACGTCCGCTTGAGGTGCTGGTCCAATGCGCTCACAGGCACGGGGGCCTCCTCGGGCTGAGGGGTGTCGACTCACGGCAAATGGGGTGAGCCGACCCGAGTGATGATAGGGCCAACGTCACCCGCGCGTGGCAAGTCCGTTACACAGAGCGGAAGTATTTCCGGTCCCGTCGCACAATTGGCGGACGCCTTGTCCGTCGTGTGTGGTTGACTTTCGCGCCGTCACCTGGTCCGGAGTGGAAAGTCCTGGTCGGAGCCAACTTTCTTGCATCCTCGGCGTGTCGTGGCGGCGGCCCGGCCGGGCCGGTTCCGGCTGCCCGGGGGACCGCGTCCGCCGACCGGTGGAGGACCCGTCCCACATTCGAGAATCCCGCATGGCGGGGTGGACAGTCCCGTGCAGGGGACGCCGGTCCGGCGTGTCCGGTGAACGGGCGCGCCGCCACGGGGCGCGGCCCGGCGTTCGGGCATGGCCGGGGGGACGCCGCTGTGCCAGACTCAGCCACCGTGCAGGACGCAGCCGACAGCTCCGCGCCGAACCTCGCCGACCGGCTCCGCCGGGCGGCCGCCGCCCACGGTGACCGTCCCGCGCTGCACTGGCGCGACCGGACGCTGACCTGGTCGGCCCTGGACACCTCGGTCACTGCGACCGCCCGCGCGCTGGCCGCGGAGGCGCCGCCGTCCGCCCCGGACGGCCGGCCCGCCCGGGTGGCGATCGCCTTCGGCAACACCCCGGACTTCGTGGTCACGTACCTGGCCGTGCTCCGGGCCGGCCTCGTGGCGGTGCCGGTCAACCCCGGCTTCACCGCCCGGGAGCTGCGGCACGTGCTCACCGACTCCGGGGCCGCCGTGCTGGTCGCCGCGGCCGAGGTGGCCGGCCGGGTGTCCGCCGGCGACCTGCCCGCGCTCCGCGCCGTCCACACCACCCCGCCGGTCACCGACGGTGACGGGGCGGCCGGGTTCCCGGCCCGGGGCGGCGACGACCTCGCCGTCCTGCTCTACACCTCCGGCACCGAGGGCCGCCCCAAGGGCGCCATGCTGTCGCACCGGGCCCTGGCCGCCAACCACGCCCAGGTCGACCGGATCGACCCGCCGGTCGTCGGGCCCGACGACACCGTGCTGCTCGCCCTGCCGCTGTTCCACGCGTACGGGCTGAACTCCGGGCTCGGGGCCGTCGTGCACCACGGCGCGACCGGGGTGCTGGTCGACGAGCCGGGCCCGACCGGGGCGCTCGACGAGATCGCCCGGCACCGGGTCAGCGTGCTGGTGGGCGTACCGTCGATGTTCCTGGCCTGGGCCGACGCGGCGGGTGACCGGCCCGCGGCGCTGGACTCGGTGCGGGTCGCCGTGTGCGGGGCGGCGCCGCTGCCGCCGGCCGTCGGGGGCCGCTTCACCGAGGTGACCGGGCACCCGGTGCACGTCGGGTACGGGCTCACCGAGACCGCCCCAGTGCTCACCTCCACCCTGGTCGGCGGCGAGCCGAAGCCGGGCTCCATCGGCCGCCCGCTGCCCGGCGTCGAGCTGCGCCTGATCGGGGCCGACGGCGCCGAGCTGTGGCGCGACGGGGTGCCCACGGTCGAGGAGGACGACGACGAGCTGGACCTCTCCGACGACCCGACCGGCACCGACCCGGGGCAGATCGTGGTGCGCGGCGCCAACCTGTTCGACGGCTACTGGCCCGACGGGCGGGGCGGCCCGGACCCGGCCGGCTGGTGGCCCACCGGCGACGTGGCGTACGCCGACGGCGACGGCGACCTGTTCCTCGTCGACCGGCTCGGCGAGCTGATCCTCGTCAACGGCTTCAACGTCTACCCGCACGAGGTGGAGCAGGTGCTCCAGGCGCATCCCGGTGTGGCCGAGTCGGCCGTCCTGGGGGTGCCGCACCCGCGGACCGGCGAGACTGTCGGGGCGTACGTGGTGCGGGCGGCCGGCTCGACGGTGACGGCGGAGGAACTGCTCGGGCACTGCGCGCGTAACCTGGCCCGGTTCAAGTGCCCGACCGCCGTCGAGTTCGTCGACGACCTGCCCCACTCGGCGATCGGCAAGGTACGCAAGACCGAGCTCCGCCCGGCGGCGCACCGGGTGCCCGCGCCCGCGCCGCCGACCGAGATCCGCACGGAGGTTCCCGATGTCCAGTGACGCCCGGCTCACCCTCATCACCCGGCCCGGCTGCCACCTCTGCGAGGACGCGAAGGCGGCGCTCGACCGGGTGGTGGCGGTCACCGGGGACCGCTGGGTCGAGAAGGACGTGACGGGCGACCTCGACCTGGAGCGCGACTACGGCGACCGGCTGCCGGTGGTGCTGCTCGACGGCAAGGAGCACGGCTACTGGCGGGTCGAGGAGGAGCGGCTGCTGCGGGACCTGACCACCCCGCAGCTCTGACCTGCCCCTTACAGTGCACCGATGACCGCTGCGCGCCGCCACCTGGTGTGGGACTGGAACGGAACCCTCCTCGACGACCTCGACCTGGTGGTGCGGGCCACCAACGTCGCCTTCGCCAGCGCCGGGGGCCCGGCGGTCACCGCCGACGAGCACCGCGTCCGGTTCCGCCGCCCGATCGCCGACTACTACGCGGAGATGCTCGGCCAGGCCATCGACGACGAGGCGTTCGGCCGGCTCGACCGGGTCTTCCACGAGGCGTACCGGGCCGGGTTGACGAGCTGCGCGCTGGCCGCCGACGCGACCGCCGCGATCGCCGCCTGGCCGGGCAGCCAGTCGCTGCTGTCCATGTGGTTCCACGACGAGCTGGTCCCCACCGTGCACACGTACGGGCTGACCCCGCACTTCACCCGGGTGGACGGGCTGCGGGCCGCGATCGGCGGCGGCCCGAAGGCGGAATGGCTGGAGAAGCACCTCGCCGAGCTGGGCCTCGACGGCCGGCACGTCGTGCTCATCGGCGACTCCCTCGACGACGCCGACGCCGCCCTCTCCGTGGGTGCCCGCTGCGTCCTCTACACCGGCGGCCTGTCCGACCCGGCCCGCCTGCGCACCTCCGGCCACCCGGTGGCCGACACGCTCACCGAGGCGGTCACCCTCGCCCAGGCGTGCTGACCGGCGCCGCCCGCCTCAGGCGCGGAGGTGGGTGAGGACCGCGAGGACCCGGCGGTGGTGGTTGGTGGCGTCCGGAGGCAGGTCCAGCTTGGTGAAGATGTTGCGGACGTGCTTCTCGACGGCGCCGTCGCTGACCACGAGCGCGCGGGCGATGGCGGTGTTCGAGCGGCCCTCGGCCATCAGGGCCAGCACCTCCCGTTCGCGGGGGGTCAGCTCGGCCAGCGGGTCGTTGCGGCGGCGCCGCACCAGGAGCTGGCTGATCACCTCCGGGTCCAGCACCGTGCCGCCGGCGGCCACCCGGGCCAGCGCGTCCAGGAACTCGTCGATCGCGGCCACCCGGTCCTTGAGCAGGTAGCCGATCCCGCCCCCGCCGGCCCCGCCGCCCGTGGTCGCCAGCAGGTCGTCGGCGTACGACACCTCGACGTACTGGGAGAGCACCAGCACCGGCGTACGCGGCACCCGCCGGCGGGCCTCCACGGCGGCCCGCAACCCCTCGTCCGTGTGCGACGGCGGCATCCGCACGTCCACCACCGAGACGTCCGGCCGGTGCGCCACCACCGCCTCGACCAGGGCGTCCCCGTCACCGACGGCGGCCACCACCTCGTGTCCCGACTCGGTCAGCAGCCGCACCAGCCCCTCCCGGAGCAGTACGGCGTCGTCCGCGATCACCACCCGCATGGGTCCGGTGTCTACCACGTCCAGGACCCACAGTGCGGCCCTCATCCGGTCCGGAGCGCCGCCGGAGGCCGAATCACGGGCGTCGGCTGTCACCGGGGAAGTTCCGCGTGGATCCGGGTCGGTCCGCCGCTCGGGCTGGCCACCTCCAGGGTCCCGCCGGCGGCCCGGACCCGGTCGGCGATGCCGTTCAGCCCGTGCCCCTTGGCCAGGTGGGCGCCGCCGATCCCGTCGTCGGCCACGGTGATCTCCAGCCGGCCGACCTTCCGGGTCACCTCGACCCGGCAGGCGTCCGCCCGGCTGTGCTTCGCGACGTTCGTCAACGCCTCGGCCACCACGAAGTAGGCGGTGCTCTCCAGCGCCGGGTCGAGCCGCCCGCCGGCGGTGCCCAGCTCGTCGTCGACCACCAGTTCGGTGGGGACCAGGGCGCGGGCGGCCAGCGCGGCCAGGGCGCTGGGCAGGCCCCGGTCGACCAGGATCGGCGGGGCGATGCCCCGGGAGAGGGCGCGCAGCTCGTCGAGGGTGTCCCGGGTCTGGGTGACCGCCTCGTCGAGGGTCCGCCGGGCCGCCTCCGGGTCGGCGGCGAGCTGCTGGCGGGCCCGGCTGAGGTCCATGGCGAGGCGGACCAGGCGCTGCTGCGGGCCGTCGTGGATGTCCCGCTCCAGCCGGCGTAGGGCGGACGCCTCGGCGGACACGGCGGCACGCTTCTGCTCCTCCAGCGTGGTGATCCGCTGCCGCATCTCGGCCACCCCGGTCAGCAGCGAGTAGGCCAGGCCGCCCTGGATCTTGGCGCAGGCCCGGGCCACCAGGGGCAGGGTGAACAGGGCGAACACCCCGATCGCGGAGTTCAGGGCGATCCGTGCCCCGGTCCCGTCGCCCATCCCGAGGAGCTGGCTGAGGTCCTGGTCGCCGGGGCCGCGCGGGATGGCCCAGTCGTACGCGCCGTAGAGCGTGCCGGTCAGGGCCAGCGCCCACCAGACCACCACCACCACGAAGGTGGGCAGGGTCACCACCAGCCGCACGAAGGCGTGCAGCAGGTCGAGCCAGGACTGCGGGTCGCGCATCGGGGTCAGGACGCGCCGCCAGTAGCCGGAACCCCGCTGGGGCGCCAGGTAGATCGGGCGGACCCGGGGCTTGCGGAGCACTGCGGGCAGGCGCAACCGCTCCAGGTCGGCCAGCCCCCGGGCCACGTACAGGGTGCCGGCGAGGACCGGCAGGCCGAGCGTGGTGACCAGCAGCCCGGCGGTGAGCGAGATCCCCGCCACGGCGAGCACGAAGCCGACCAGCGCCAGCGGGAGGCTGAAGAGCACGTAGCCGGAGTCGCTCAGGAGTTGGCGGACGAGGCCCCGGACGGGTGTGGTGGGGGTGGGCGCGGCGCCCAGCGGTACGGCGGTCATGTTTTGAGGCTATGGGCCCGGGGCGGCCCGACCCATCCCGTGCGCGGGCCTCTCCGGGGTGGGGTTCTCCCTACCTGCCGGAGTGACCCGCGCCTCTCCCCGACGATGACACAGCGCTACCGGGCGCGCGCGATTGGTCAGAGAAGTCGGGATTGAGCAATAATCGCCACGCGGTGCCGAGGGAGCTCCGTCTATCGATCTTGTAGGAATGGAGTGGCAGGTGGAGGCGCGTCGCGAGCTAGCAAGATCGCGATTTGTGCACCTCTTCACAAGCGCCTACTCTGTAGTTCCGACGCGCCCTGCTAGCACAGCCGGCAACATCGGTCGCCAGCGGGAGTCCCGGAACGACCGGTCACCGTCGCTGGTCGAGGATCGCACCGCACGGAGTCTCATGAGTCAGCACCGTCACCCAGGCGCGCCCGGCCGCGCCGGTGCCGTACCGGCGCTCCCGGACCTGCCCGAGGCCACCGTCGCGCGGCTTCCGGAATACCTCCGCGCGCTGCACGCGCTCGCCGACACCGGCCACGAGACGGTCTCCAGCGAGGGGCTGGCCAACGCCGCCGGGGTCAACTCGGCGAAGCTCCGCAAGGACCTCTCCCACCTCGGCTCGTACGGCACCCGGGGCGTCGGCTACGACGTCACGCTGCTGATCGAGCAGATCGAGTCGGTGCTCGGCCTCACCCAGTGCCGCTCGGTCGCGCTGGTCGGCGTGGGTAACCTCGGTCACGCCCTGGCCGGCTACGACGGCTTCGCCAGCCGCGGCTTCCGGATCGCCGCGCTCTTCGACGCCGACCCCTCCCGGGTCGGTGAGGAGATCAACGGGCTGGTCGTCCGGCACGTCGACGAGCTGGCGCGGGTCGCCGTCGAGGAGTCGATCTCGATCGGCGTGATCGCCACCCCGGCGCCGGCCGCGCAGGCGGTCGCCGATCAGCTCGTCGCGGTCGGCGTGACGAGCATCCTCAACTTCGCACCCTGCGTACTCTCGGTTCCGGAGGGAGTCGACGTGCGCAAGGTCGACCTCGCGATCGAGCTGCAGATCCTGTCCTTCCACGAACACCGCAAGGCGTCGCTGACCGCGCTCCCCGGCGGGCTCGCGGCCACCGACACCCAGGAGGCGATCGGCACGTGAAACTGCTCGTCGTCGGCGCGTCCTACCGCACCGCCCCGGTCGCCACGCTGGAGCAGCTGGCGGTCCCGCCCGCGGACCTCACCCGCACCCTGGACCGCCTGGTCGCCCAGCCGTACGTCGCCGAGGCCGTCCTGGTCTCCACCTGCAACCGCGTCGAGGTGTACGCGGCCGTCACCGGCTTCCACGGCGGCCTCGGTGACATCTGCGCGGTCCTGGCCGAGCAGGCCGGCGCCCCGCCGGCGGCGCTCGCCGCCCACCTCTACGTGCACTACGACGCCGCCGCCGTCGACCACGTCTTCCGGGTGGCCACCGGGCTGGACTCGATGGTGGTCGGCGAGGCGCAGATCCTCGGCCAGCTCCGCGACGCCTACCACTCGGCCAGCGGCGCCGACTCCGCCGGCCGGCTCCTGCACGAGCTCATGCAGCAGGCGCTGCGCGTGGGCAAGCGCGCGCACGCCGAGACCAACATCGACCGGGCCGGGCAGAGCGTGGTCACCGCCGCCCTCGACCTGGCCGCCGGCCTGCTCGACGGCGACCTGACCGGCCGGCCCGCCATGGTGGTCGGCGCCGGGGCGATGGGCTCGCTGGGCGTGGCCACGCTCTCCCGGCTGGGCGCCGGCCCGCTCACCGTCACCAACCGGGGCGCCGAGCGGGCCGTCCGGCTGGCCGAGTCCTACGGGGCGACCGCCGTGCCGATGACCGGGCTGGTCGAGGCCCTCAGCACAGTGGACATCGTGGTGGCCGCCACCGCGGCCACCGAGCCGGTCCTCACCCGCGACGTGGTGACCCGGGCGCTGGCCCGCCGGGACGCCGCCCGCGGCCCGCTGGTCCTGCTCGACCTGGCCGTCCCGCGCGACGTCGAGGAGGGCGTCGCCGCGCTGCCCGGCGTCGAGGTGATCGACATCGACCGGATGGCGGGGATCCTCGCCGACGGCCCGGCCACCGCCGACGCCGCCGAGGTGGCCCGGATCGTGGCCGGCGAGGTCGAGGCGTTCCTGAGCTGGCTGCGCGGCGCCGACGTGGCCCCCACCGTGGCGGCCCTGCGCGGGCGCGCCGACGACGTGGTCACCGCCGAGCTGCGCCGGCTGGCCCAGCGCCGCCCGGACCTCACCGACGACCAGCGCGCCGAGGTCGCCCGCACCGTGCACCGGGTGGTGCAGCGGCTGCTGCACCAGCCCACCGTCCGGGTCCGCCAGCTCGCGGCCGAGCCGGGCGGCGACCAGTACGCCGCCCTGCTGCGCGAGCTGTTCGACCTTCAGGTGCCCCAGACCTCCCCGGTCGACACCGTCCCCGACGTGGTGGAGGCGGAGATCGTCATGCCGGCCGACACCACCCCGCCCACCGGAGGTGCGCGATGACCGCCCCCCTGCGCCTCGGCACCCGGGGCAGCGCCCTGGCGATGGCCCAGTCCGGCCACGTCGCCGAGGCGCTCACCGCGGCCACCGGCCGCCCGGTCGAACTGGTCCAGGTGGTGACCGCCGGTGACCGCTCCACGGCCCCGGTGCACCGGCTCGGCGTCGGCGTCTTCGTCTCCGCGCTGCGGGACGCGCTGACCGCCCGGGAGATCGACTTCGCCGTCCACTCGTACAAGGACCTGCCCACCGCGGCGGCGCCCGGCCTGCACATCGCCGCCGTGCCGCCCCGGCAGGACCCGCGGGACGCGTTGATCGCCCGGGACGGCCGCACCCTCGCCGAGCTGCCGCCCGGCGCGCGGGTCGGCACCGGCGCGCTGCGCCGCATGGCCCAGTTGCACGCCCTCGGCCTGCAACTGGAGGTCACCCCGATCCGGGGCAACGTCGACACCCGGCTCGGCCGGGTGCTCGGCCCGGACGCCGACCTCGACGCCGTCGTGCTGGCCCGGGCCGGGCTCACCCGGCTCGGCCGCGCCGACGTGATCACCGAGACGCTCGACCCGATGCTCATGCTGCCCGCGCCCGCCCAGGGCGCGCTGGCCGTGGAGTGCCGGATCGACGATCAGGACCTGGTCGAGCTGCTCGGCATGCTCGACCACGCACCGTCCCGTGCCGCGGTCGTCGCGGAGCGGGCACTGCTGGCCACCCTGGAGGCCGGGTGCAGCGCACCCGTCGCCGCCTACGGCGAACTCGCCGAGGGTGACGCCGGTGAGGAGATCTACCTGCGCGGGGCGGTGATCAGCCCGGACGGCACCCGTGATCTCCGGCTGTCCCGCACCGGAACGCCCGCCGACGCGGCGGAGATCGGCAAGGCACTCGCCGCCGAACTCCTCGAACTCGGCGCCGACTCGATCCTCGGCCAAGAAGGACACACCGGCCCGGGGACCCAGCAATTTGGGAGCACAGAATGACCCGCACCCGTAAGCCCGTAGGCCGGATCGCGTTCGTCGGGGCCGGTCCCGGCGACCCGGGCCTGCTGACCCGCCGGGCGCTGGACGCCCTGGTCGACGCCGACCAGGTGGTGTACGACCGGGGAGTCCCCGAGTCGCTGCTGGAGCACGTCCGCGCCCAGGCCAGGCCCGATGCCGAGTTCAGCCCCGCCGAGGGTGTGCCGGGGGACGTGGCGAAGGTGCTGATCTCCGCGGCCCGGTCCGGCCAGAACGCCGTGCACCTGGTCGCCGGTGACCCGTTCGGCCACGACTCGGTGGTCAAGGAGGTGCAGGCGGTGGCGCGCACCGCCGCGCACTTCGAGGTGGTGCCGGGCGTCGGCCAGGCCGAGGGTGTGGCCACCTACGCCGGTGTGCCGCTGGCCGGCGTGCGCACCGCCGCCGACGTCGAGGACGTCACCACGCTGGACTTCGACGCGCTGGCCGCCGCCGTGGCCCGGGGCTCCCTGGCCGTCGCCGTGGACGCCGGTGACCTGGCCGCCATCCGGGACGGCCTGCTGGCCGCCGGGGTGGAGGGCACCACCGCCGTCGCGGTGACCGGTGACGGCACCGGAGAGACGCAGTACACCACCACGTCGACCGTCGACTCCTTCGTCGCGGCGGCGCTCGGCTTCACCGGCCGGGTCGTGCTCACCGTCGGCGCGGGCGTCACCGAGCGGGACAAGCTGAGCTGGTGGGAGAACCGGCCGCTGTACGGCTGGAAGGTGCTCGTCCCCCGCACCAAGGAGCAGGCCGGCGCCATGAGCGCGCGGCTGCGCGCGTACGGGGCGATCCCGTGCGAGGTGCCGACCATCGCGGTCGAGCCGCCGCGCACCCCGGCCCAGATGGAGCGGGCCGTCAAGGGCCTGGTCGACGGCCGGTACGCCTGGGTGATCTTCACCTCGGTGAACGCGGTCCGCGCGGTCTGGGAGAAGTTCGCCGAGCACGGCCTGGACGCCCGCCACTTCGGCGGCGTCAAGATCGCCTGCATCGGCGAGGCCACCGCCGAGGCGGTCCGCGCCTTCGGCATCCAGCCGGAGCTGATCCCCTCCGGGGAGCAGTCCTCCGAGGGCCTGCTGGCCGAGTTCTCGCCGCACGACGAGATCCTCGACCCGGTCGGCCGGGTGCTGCTGCCGCGCGCCGACATCGCCACCGAGACCCTGGCCGCCGGGCTCACCGAGCGGGGCTGGGAGGTCGACGACGTGACCGCGTACCGGACCGTGCGGGCCGCGCCGCCGCCCGCCGAGATCCGCGACGCGATCAAGTCGGGCGGGTTCGACGCGGTGCTCTTCACCTCGTCCTCGACCGTCCGGAACCTGGTCGGCATCGCCGGGAAGCCGCACGCGCGTACGGTTGTTGCCGTTATCGGGCCCAAGACGGCGGAGACCGCGACGGAGTTCGGCCTGCGGGTCGACGTGCAGCCGCCGCACGCCTCGGTGCCCGACCTGGTGGAGGCGCTCGCCGCCTACGCCGTCGAGCTGCGCGAGAAGCTCGCCGCCATGCCGGCCAAGCAGCGCCGCGGCTCGAAGGTGCAGGGCCCGACCGCCCTGAGGTTCCGCTGACAGGAGGTCCCTCATGTCATACCCCGAGATCCGGCCCCGCCGGCTGCGCCGCAACGCGGCCGTGCGGCGGCTGGTCTCCGAGACCCGCGTCGACCCGGCCGAGCTGGTCGTGCCGATGTTCGTCAAGGAGGGGCTGACCGAGCCGCGTGCCGTGGCGTCGCTCCCGGGGGTGCTCCAGCACTCCCGGGACTCGCTGCGCAAGGCCGCCGTCGAGGCGGTCCAGGCCGGGGTCGGCGGAATCATGCTCTTCGGGGTGCCGGCGACACGGGACGAGACCGGCTCGGGCGGCATCGATCCGGACGGCATCCTCAACGTGGCCATCCGGGACGTGATCGCCGAGGTCGGTGACGCCACCGTGGTGATGAGCGACCTCTGCCTGGACGAGTTCACCTCGCACGGGCACTGCGGCCTGCTCACCCCCGACGGCGCCGTGGACAACGACGCCACACTCACCGAGTACGCCCGGATGGCGGTCGCCCAGGCCGACGCCGGGGTCCACGTGGTCGGGCCGTCCGGGATGATGGACGGCCAGGTCGGCGTGGTCCGCCGGGCCCTGGACGCCGCCGGGCACCAGGACGTGTCGGTGCTCGCGTACGCCGTCAAGTATGCCTCCGCCTTCTACGGCCCGTTCCGCGACGCCGTCGAGTCGGCGCTCGACGGGGACCGGCGCACCTACCAGCAGGACCCGGCGAACCTGCGGGAGTCGCTGCGCGAGGTCGAGCTGGACGTCGCCGAGGGCGCCGACATGGTGATGGTCAAGCCGGCCCTGCCCTACCTCGACGTGGTGGCGGCCGTCCGGGCCGCGGTCGACGTCCCGGTCGCCGCCTACCAGGTCTCCGGCGAGTACGCGATGGTCGAGGCGGCCGCCGCGAACGGGTGGATCGACCGCGAGCGGACCATCCTGGAGACGCTCACCTCGATCCGCCGGGCGGGCGCGCAGATCATCCTCACCTACTGGGCCGTCGAGGCCGCCCAGCTGCTCCGCCAGCGCTACTGAACCCTGACGGTCAGCACCCGGGCCAGCTCCGCGACGGAATAGACCTTCCGGGGCGGGTCCGGTAGCTGCGCCCACACCACGCGGACGGTGGTGCCGTCGACCCAGGCGGCACCCCATGTCCCGCCGTCCATCAGGCCGTAGGTCGCGCCGGCCGTCGCGAGCGGCTGGTCGGCGCGGCGGTGCCCGGTGGCGGTGTCCAGAATCGCCAGCCGGTATTCCAGGTTCCGCCCGACCGGTCGGCGGTAGGGGACCGCGACCATCGTGCCGTCCGGAGAGAGCCGGATCGACGGCGCGCACTCGCCGTCCACGGTGAGGCGGGACAGCCGGTTTCCACCGGTCAGCCGGCGCACGTCGAGCTGGCAGCGGGTCATGTCGGCCGGGCCGGTGACCGACACCACCAGGCCCGCCGCCAGCGCCGCGTCACGGAACGGCAGCTCGTCGCCGGCGCTGCCCGCAACGGGGATCAGTGTCCTCTCCCGGCCGGTGGTCAGCTCGTGGGCCACCAGGCCCACACCGCCTCGGACCAGGTAGGCGTACCGCACGTCGGCGCCGGCCAGCTTCAGGCCCTGCCCCTTGACCCGGACCTCCCGGCTGATGTCGACCCGATCGTCCGCGCCCAGCACCAGGAGCCGGATCGAGAGGCCCGACACGTCCGGGCCGTCGCTCCGCCGCGTACCGGGCATGAGGTCGGTGAGCTTGAGGCCGACCAGCCGTCCGTCGGACAGCGCGGCGCTCTCCTGCCAACCGGCGGGCACCCGGTGCCGGACCATCGAGCCGTCGCTGCGCAGCTCGTCCGCGATGCCGCCGACCAGACCGATCTCCGGGCCGGCCCGGTGCGGTCGCACCGTGCCGCCCTCACCACTCAGCATCAGGCGCTGGGCCGGCGCGGGGGTCGGCGGCGGCGAGTCGGGAGCGGTCGGAGACGTCGACGGCGCGGCCACCGGTGCGGCGGGCCGGTGCTCGCGAACGAGCAGCGGCACGGCGCCGCCGGTGAGGGCGATCAGCGCCGCCAGGCCGGCCACGCCGGTCACGCTTCGGCTCCGACGCCGGGCGCGGGCTCGCCGCCGGATGGTCGCCAGGTCCGCCGGGTGCGGCCCGGTCGCGCGGGCGGCGCGGTGGACCAGCTCGGCCAGGTCCTCGGGTACGACGTCCATGGTCACTCCTCCTCGGCCAGCACGGTTCGCAGCTCGGCCAGCCCCCGGGAGAGGCGGCTGCGGACGGTGCCCTCGGTCAGGTCCAGCACGGCGGCGGTCTCGGCGGTGGAGAGGTCCAGGAGCACCCGGCAGACGATCACGGTGCGCTGGCCCGCGGGCAGCCGCTCCAGGGCCGACCGGGCGGCCAGCCCCGCGGGATCCGGGGCGGCCGTCGCGGGATGCCGGTCCTCGGCCGGCGGCCGTTCCCGGCGCACCTTCCGCCACCAGGAGGTGGCCCAGTTCAGCCCGACCCGGAAGACCCAGCCCCCCGGGTTGTCCAGCCGGCGCACCCGGTCCCACCGGGCGTACGCCCGGGCCATCGCCTCGTCGGTCGCCTCCCGGGCGACCGCGGTGTCCCCGACGGCCAGCGCGAGCGCGCGGTGGATCCGGTCCACGTGGTCCCGGTAGAACTGCTCGAACGGCAGGGGCGGGGACGTGTCGCGGTCGCGCGGCAGCACGTCCGGCGGACCGGGCGGTGCCGAGGCCTGGCTTCCCATGTCCGGTACACGCGCCGGGTACCTGTTTCGTTCCCGGGCCGTCGTGGGTTTCGAACGGGCGGTAGCGGCATTCGTGCCGGCTGGCTCGATGCACCGGTGCGGGACACGCGGACGCACACCGTCACCCTGCGTACCGAACATCCGCGACCCAGACCCCTACCCACGCCCGCTTTGCTCTGCAGCCACCGGCGCAGCGGCAACCCTGCGTGTCCGGTGCGTATGTGGCTGCAGGGCAAAGCGGGGTGGAGGGGTACGGCTACCCACGAGGAACGGGGCTCCTTTGTCCATATTGGGCCTTTCCTCAGCCCGAAGGGCTCTCACCGGCCGCCAGGTATGGTCGCGTTGAGTGACACCCGCCTTCTTGACGCTCGGTCACCGTCTCGAAGCCGGCGACAGGCGACGACGCACACCGCCGGCGGGGCCGCGGCCTGTCCACAGGCGCCGTGGTTGTCCACAGGCGGACCGGTCGGGGTCGCCGCGTCGTCGGCGGGCGAAGAGTGTGGCCGGATGAGCGACCGACCCACCCCCGACGAGCCGGCGGCCACGACCGATGAAGCCGGCGAGCCGCCCACGATGCTCACCGACCCCTTCGACATCCCGTGGCCCGCCCCGGGCATCGTTCGGGCGGTCCGCCGCCGAGCCGACGTCAGCCAGCGGGAACTCGCCCGAGTTGCCCGGGTCCATGCGACGACGATCGGCCGGATCGAGGCTGGCACCCTCACCCCGAGCATCGCCATGCTGCGTCGGATCATCGGCGTGGCCGGGTTCCGTCTCGCCGTGGTCGACGAGTTCGGCCGTGTGCTCAGTCCGATGCGGGACCGCGACGACCTGCGCGACGGCGCCGAGCGCCGATACCCGTCCCACCTGGACGTGATCGCCGACCCGGAGCCGGGGGAGTGGTGGGCCGACCTTTACGGGCTGGCCCGCCCGCCGGAGACCTTCTACCGGGACCGGGCACACCGCGACGCCCTCCGCCGGCGCAGCCAGTGGGAGGTACGGGTGGCCAAGTACCGGGGCGTGCCGCCGCCGCGCGACCCGCAGCGGTGCGGCTACCGCAACGGCCCGCCGCCCAGCTGGTGAGCCGGGCGACGGGCCGCTTCGCGGTACCGCTGTCAGTCGTCGTTGCGAATGGTGCCGATGCCGCTCACGTCGGCGAGCCGGAGGCCCGGCACGCCCGCCACGTACAGCTTGAGCTGCTCGTCCGCCTCGCGCTTCCGGTCACCGCGGACGGTCACCGGGAAGGTCAGCGACGTCTGGCCGGCGGCCAGGGTCTTACAGCCCACGTACGGGTCGTAGTCCGACCCGGCCTGCGCCGTGGTGCCGTAGGTGGTGGCGCAGATCAGGGCCGCCGCCGAGAGCGGGCGGGAGACGGTCACCGTGAACGTCATGGTGCTGGCTCCCTTGTCGCCCTCCACCACCGCCGCGTCAGAGACGCGCAGCGACGCGCGGGAGCGGAACCGGGCCACCTGCGGGTCGTGGTCGCTGGCCCCCCGGTCACCCAGGCCCTCGGCGTCGGTGGGGTAGTCGGCGTTGATGTGGGCCGTGCGGACCTGGACGAGGTCCTCGTGCAGCGGGCCGTTGACGAAGAGGTTGTCCAGCGTCTGGGCCTGCCCGTCGAAGGTGTACGAGTACGCCGACGCCGGCACGTCCGCCACCAGGTCGTCCCAGAGGTTGTGCAGGCCGGCCTGGTACAGCGGGGCGAGCTGGTCCGACGGGGTCGGATTCGCCCCCGTGGCGATCGGGTCGTCGGGGCGGGGGAAGACGTTGAGGTCACCGCCGTAGATCACCCGTGCGTTCGGGTCGGCCGCCTCGACGGCCTGCACCAGCGCCGCACCGTACGCGGCCTGCTCCCGCCGCTGCCCGACCCGGCTGTCCGGGCCGGACGAGAAGTGGTTGGTGGCCGCCCAGAGCGTGAAGTGCTCCGCCGAGCCGGGCGCCGCCGCCACGGTGAACCTGGCCAGCTGGACGGCCCGGGTGTAGACGTTGCTGCCGTCCACGCCGGTCGTGCGGTCGACGTCGGCCGGCAGCACGGCGTTGAACCCCTTCGGGTTCTGCACGTCGGCGTTCGACGGCAGGGCCGCCGAGCGGTACTGGACGGTCGGCGCCGAGCCCAGCAGCGGGTCGGTGGCGCTCGCCTGGGCGAGCGTCAGCCGGTCGGTGCGGTAGAGGAACGCCGAGGCGATGCCCCGGGCGTCCGCGCCCGTGCGGTCGTACGCCGCCGCGTAGGCGGGGCCGCCGTTGGCCGCGATGGCCAGCGCCAACTCCTGGACGGTGTCCGGCGCGCCGTCGGCGTTGTTCGTGCCGCCGCAGACCAGCTTGCCGTCGGCCACCGTGCAGATGTCCTGGTCCTCGGCCTCCTGCACGAGCACCAGGTCCGGGCTGTGCAGGGCGCCGGTGATCTGCCGCGCCTGCACGCCCAGCTTCTCGGTGTAGGCCGCCTCGCTGGCCGGCACGTAGTCGAACGGCGGGTTGACCCCGGTGCAGCCCGGGTTGCCGGCGAAGTCGCAGCCGTCGAACGGGTCGTCCCGGTAGTCGTACAGGTTCTCCACGTTGTAGGTGGCGACCGCGACCTCGCTGCCCCGGTCGGCCGGCCGCGGCGGGTTGTTCTCCGCCGGGTCCGCGCCGCCGGTCAGCGTGAGCTGCTCGGGCTGCACGCTGTACTTGCTGAACGCGTACGAGACGGCGCCGTAGGCGTCCTCGGTCAGCGTGTCGTAGGTGCGCGCCTCGGGCAGCAGCGCGGTCGACTCCCCGGCGGTCGCCTTCACGCCGCCGGCGCCCAGCAGGATCCGCTGGTTGTTGCCGTTGTCGAAGAGCGTGCCCGGGATGTCGTCCAGCGGGTGCGCGTCCCGGAACACCCGGCGGGCGTACGGGTCGGACCGCTTCATGATCGGGTCCTCGCGGTCGAGCACGTAGATCTCCGAGTCCAGGGTGGACGCGAAGATGTGCCGCGGGGCGGAGACCCCGCTGCCGGAACGGACCCGCATCCGCTCGCCCTCGTGCCGCTCCCAGAACAGGCCGGCGGCGGCCGCGTCGGCCGGCGGCCGGGCGTCCGTCACCCGTACGGCGGTGTCCACGTCCAGCCCCGAGTCGAGCTTGCGCACCAGCGAGGCGCTGGAGAGCTGGGTCTGGTTGAAGTACTCGGAGACCCGCCCGCGCAGCACCACCTCGTCGCCGACGGTCGGGGCGTAGCCGCCGATCAGCGTGGTGAACGAGCCCATGAAGACGAAGATGCCGTCCGAGGTGAGCGCGTCGCCGTCCTCGGTGCCGGTGCGGCTCTGCAGGTAGAAGCCCCACTGGTCGGCCCCGGCGGAGGTGCGGGTCAGCGACTTCTGGGTGATGACGCCGCGGACGTCGTAGAGCAGGGAGCTGGTGCCGTTGCCGCTGGCCGGGGCGAGCGGCGACCGGTCGGCGCGGCCGTCCTCGTCGTCACCGGTGCGGCCCTGCACCTCGCCCACCGACAGCACGGCGGTGGCCTGCACGGTCAGCGTGCAGGTCGCGGTGCCGCCCTCGGCGTCCGTCGAGGTCACGGTGACCGAGTAGGCGCCGGCCGGGAGGCCGGTGGCGGTCAGCGTGGCCGTGGCCGTGCCGCCGGCCGCGGCGGCCGGCGTGAACGCGGTACGGCTGATCGAGCCGGCCGACGGCGCCGGGTCGACCGTGGTGACCGCGAGGTCGGTGACGGTGTCGTCGGCGTCGGTGGCGGTGACCTGGCGGGTCGCCGTGGCGCCCGCCTCCACGATCAGCGTGCCGCCGCAGGTCAGCGTGGGTGCCTGGTCGACCGGGCCGCCGTCGTCGATGCGGTGGCTGCCCAGCCCGTCGACGGTGTCGGTGGCGAAGCCCTCCCACTGCACGGCCGGGTCGAACGCGTTGGACGGGTCGGTGTCGCCGGTGCTCACCGTGGGGAGCCGGCGCAGCGTGTTGTCGGCGGTGCTGGTGAGCCCGGTGCCCCACTCGCTGCCCGGGTCGACGCCGACCTGGCCGATCGAGTCGACCACCGTGGTGCCCTTGCGCAGCACGATCGCGTCGTCGCCGTTGTAGAGCGAGCCGCCGTAGGTCTGGTCGGCCTGGGCGAGGATCGCCGGCGCGGCCGCCGAGGCGGCGAAGACGAAGACGTCGCCGGCGGCGACCGTGCCGGTCAGCGGCACGTTGGTCGAGGTGGTGGCGCCGTTGAAGAAGAGCTGGAGCTGGTAGCCGGCGGCGGCCAGGTCGATCGGCGCGCCGGTGCCGTTGTAGAGCTCGACGGCCTTGTTGTTGGACGAGCCCTCGACGTACTCGGAGATGAACAGGTCGGTGGGCGCGGCGCTGGCCGCGGGGGGTGCGATCCCGATGGCCGTGACGGAGACGGCGGCGGTGGTCGCGAGCGCGGCTAAGGTGCGGCGCGGGCGCATGGAGCCTCCACGATGGGTGGACAGGAACTAACGCACGTTAAGGGCCGTTCCGGTCCGCCGTCCATCCCCCGGGCAGCCGTTTGATGAATATCCGTCAGCGCTGGCTGTCGAGCCGATGCACCAGCTCGGCCACGTCCACGCTGTATTCGCACCAGTCCCGGTCGGGGCGGTAGCCCAGCTCTGCGTTGACCTTCAACATCGCCTCGTTGGCTTGCGCGTTCCAGGTCTGCACCTCGGCCAGCTCGGGCTCCGCGGAACGCAGCTCCAGCAGCATCCGGGCCTTGATCGCGCGGTCGATGCCGTAGCCCCGGTGGTCGCGGACCACGATCGTGTCGTACTGGTCGGCCCGGGTGGGGTGCTGCGCCGGCACCACCACCTCGGTGAGCCCGGCCACCTCGCCGGTCTGCTCGTGCAGGGCCAGCACGATGTAGGGCTTCATGCCCCGCCGGTGCAGCGTGTCGAGGCTGTCCCGCAGCCGCTGGGGGTCGTAGGAGCTGGGCCGCAGCTCGCCGTCGTCCACGTCGCGCACCTCGGCCTTGGCCCGCGCGTACGCCTCGATGAGGTCGTCCGGCGGCCCGCCCGGGCAGAACTCGACGTGGTAGCCGGCGCCCACCTCGGTGGCCATCTCGGCCAGCACCGGCCACTCCACCGCGCCCAGGTCGAGCACGCTGCGGGTCTCGACGTATTCCCTGGTGAAGCCGAGCGCCTCGTAGAACGCCACGGCCGGGGTGTCGCCGACGACCTCCACGCCGATCGACTGGAAGCCCTCGTCCCAGACCCGGCGGGCGGCCACCCGCACCAGCTCACGGCCGAGCCCGCTGCGCCGCAGCGCCGGGTGCACCAGCACCTCCAGCACGCCGATGCCGCCGAGCAGCAGCACGTGCACGTGGCCCAGGATCGCGCCCGGCGTGCCGTCGGGGGCCGGATCGGCCTGGTGGACCCAGGAGATCCGCCGTTCACCCGGCATCACCTCGGAGAGGTATTCCCGCATGGAACTCTCCCGCCAGGGCGGATCCTGCGGCAGGTCGGTCGCCAGCACCGCGTTCAGCGTGTCCAGGAGCGACGCGATCTCGGCGGACGACGCGGTCCGAGGGTCCCACTCGCGCACCATCACCCGTCTAGCTTGCCGTCAACGGCAGCCCGGGGGAAGGGTTCAGTCCGCGAATGTATGCAACCGGTCACGTCACGTACCGCTCAGCCGTCCGTACTCGTCGGCCTTGTTGAAGACATCCTGGGCGTAGCGGCGCACATCGTTGTAGGACAGGATGGCGCCCCACCAGTCGCCCGGGATGGTCATGTTCCGGCCGCCCGTGCACAGGTAACGGCCGGCGGCCAGGGCCGCGTCGTCGATGTCGTGCGGGTTCTTGACGCCGTCGTTGTCGGCGTCCGCGCCGATCTCCTGCCAGGTGCCGGGGATGAACTGCATGGGGCCGAGCGCCTTGTCGTAGACCGGGTCGTGGTCGAGCTGCCCCCGGTCGGTGTCGAGGATCCGGGAGCGGCCGCCCTGCCCGTCGAGCGGGGCGCCGACGATCTCCGGTGCGGCGACCCCGTCGGGCCGGAGGGTGGCCTTGTTGGCCGCCCCGTGGCGGGACTCGACGTAGCCGATCGCGGCCAGCGTGGTCCAGCTCAACTGGCAGCTGCGGTTGGTCTGGGCGAGCACCAGCTCGGCGTAGCCGTACGCCTGCACGGCGACCGGTGGGATGCGGGTGGTCGCGCTGACCTGCTGCGCCCAGCCGGCCAGCGCGTCGGCCGGGCGGCCGGGGAGCGGCGGGCCCACCGGACCGGTCGGTGTGCCGCCGGGGACGGCCGTGCCGGTCGGGCCGACCGTGCCCGGCAGCCCGGTCGCGCCGGGGCCCACCGGCACGCCGGTCGCCCCGGGCACCACGCCGGCCTGGGGCACGCCCTGGACCGGCGCGTTCGTGGTGGCGTCGACGGCCACCGGCTGCGGCTTGCGGACCGCCGTGGGCACCAGCACCGCGCCGGCCGTGGCGGTCGCCGCGACCAGGGCGAGCAGGAAGAGGCCGGGCAGGGTCGTGCGCCCGCTGGGACGGCGCGACCAGGCGCGGGTGGCCCGGGCCGCGCCGGCGGCGAGCTGCCGGGGCGGCGGCATCCGGACGGCGTGCGCGAACGGCACCCGCCGCCGCCGACCAGCCGCCGGCTCACCCGCCGGACCGGCCTCCGCGCCGACCGGCTTCGCCTCCGGGTCGCCAGGCTCTGCCTTGTCGTCCACCGTCGAGTCGACCGGGCCCG
>NZ_WBKT01000008.1 GCF_008868175.1 Micromonospora sp. AMSO31t | reverse complement strand
GGTCCGCCGGGGTGGGGCGGCGGGCAGGTCGAGCAGGTCCGGAGCGCCGCGCAGCTCGTCGAGCACCTCGGCCACCGCCCGCCGGCCCGCCGGCCCGGCCAGCCAGTCCCGCTGGGCCAGGGCGAACGTCGCCGGGCCGCCCGCCGGCCGTTCGCGCGCCGCCGCGGTCTCGCCCTCGCGGTCGTACGCCCGGGCCAGGTCCCGCACGAGCACGCCGAACGACCAGTCGTCGCAGACGATGTGGTGCACGACCAGCAGCAGCGCGAGCGCGTCACCGGTGCCGTCCGGCACCAGGTGGGCGCGGAGCAGCGGGCCGGCGGCCAGGTCCATGGGCGCCCGGGTGGCCTCGGCGGCAAGCTGCCGCAGCCGGGCGTCGAGCGGCGTGCCCGGGTCGGCCGGCGCGACGGCCGGCGCGATGTCGGCGGCGGGGCCGACGTGCTGCACCGCCCCGTCCGGGCCGGACGGGAAGACCGTGCGCAGGGCCGGATGCCGGTCGACCACCCGGCGCAGCGCCCGGGCCAGCCGGTCCGGGTCCAGCGGCGTGGCGAACCGGACCGCGAAGGCCAGCAGGTAGGAGGTGTCGGCCGGGTCGAGCCGGTGCAGGAACCAGAGCCGGGCCTGCGCGGCGGAGAGCGGGGCGGGGCCGTCCGGCGCCGCGCCGGGCGGTGCGGCGACCGGGTCCGGGTCGGCGGCCAGCCCGTCGAGGTGGGCGGCCAGCGCGGCGACGGTCGGGTGAGCGAAGAGGTCGCCGGGCCGGACCGGCCGGCCGGTGGCGGCGGCCAGCCGGGTGGCGCAGCGGACCGCGAGCAGGGAGTCGCCGCCGAGGGCGAGGAAGTCGCTGTCGGCGCCGGTCACCGGCACGCCGAGCAGCTCGTGCCAGATCACGGCCACCGTGCCGGCCGTGCCGTCGAGCGTGGCGTGCCCGGCGGTGTCGTCGCCCAGGGTGGGTGCGGGCAGGGCGGCGCGGTCCACCTTGCCGTTGGGCAGCGTGGGCAGCCGGTCCAGCCAGACCACGGCCCCGGGGACCAGCGGGGCGGGCAGCGTCTCGGCCAGCCGGGCCCGGACGTCGTCGCGCCGCTCGCCCACCAGGTAGCCGACCAGCAGCGGGTCCCCGCTCGGACCGGGCCGCACGGCGGCGGTCGCCTCGGTTACGCCGGGCAGGGCGGCGAGGCGGACCGCCACCTCACCCAGCTCGATCCGGTAGCCCCGCAGCTTCACCTGGTCGTCGAGCCGGCCCAGGTACGCGAGCTGCCCATCCGGCCGCAGCCGGACCCGGTCGCCGGTGCGGTACATCCGCTCGCCGGGCCGGAACGGGTCGGGCAGGAACCGGGCCCTGGTCTCCTCCGGCCGGTCGAGATAGCCCCGGGCCAGGCCCGCCCCGGCCAGGTGCAGCTCGCCCGGCTCGCCCGGCGCGACCGGTCGGCCGTCCGGGTCGAGGACGTAGGCGCGGGTCTGCGGCAGCGGCCGGCCGATCGGCGGGTCCCCGCCGTCCGGTGGCACCTCCGCCCAGGTGGAGTAGGTGGTGTCCTCCGAGGGGCCGTAGAGGTTGCAGAGCCGGCGGACGTGCGGGCGGGACCAGACCCGGGCGGCCAGCGCGGCGGTCAGCGGCTCGCCGGCCAGGCAGACGGTGCGCACGCTCGCCGGCAGGGCCGACGCGGTGAGCAGTTCCCCCATCGCGGAGGGCACGGTGTTGACCAGGGTGACCGGCAGCCGGTCCGCGCCGGGGGCGGCGAGCGCCAGCACGTCGTCGACGAGCAGCACCCGGCCGCCCCAGCAGAGCGGGCCGAAGATCTCGAAGACCGACAGGTCGAAGCAGACCGAGGTGGCGGCGAGCAGGCCGCCCAGTTCGGCGTCGTCGAAGGTCTGCCGGACCCAGTGCATGAGCACCGACGCCGAGCGGTGCTCGATGGCCACGCCCTTGGGTCGCCCGGTCGAGCCGGAGGTGTAGATGACGTACGCCAGATCGGCCGGCGTGGCCGGCACCGCCGGGTCGGTGCCGTCCTCCTCCGGGTCGAGCCGGTCGACCGGGACCGCCGTGTCGGGGAACCGGCCGGCGAGGTCGGCGCGGGTCAGCACCAGCCGCACCCCGGAGTCGGCGGCCATGAACGCCACCCGGGCCGGCGGGTACGCCGGGTCCAGCGGCACGTAGGCGGCGCCGGCCCGGAGCACGGCGAGCAGGGCGACCACCAGCTCGGGGGTGCGCGGCAGGCAGACGCCCACCCGGTCCTCGCGGGTCACGCCGCGCCGCAGCAGCACCCGGGCCAGCCGGTTCGCCGCCTCGTCCAGCTCCCGGTAGGACAGCGCCCGGCCGCCGTGCCGGACCGCCTCGGCGTCCGGGGTACGGGCGGCCTGCGCGGCCACCATCCGGTGCAGGCAGTCCACGGGGGCCGGATCACCGGTCGCGCGCCGGCCGGTGCTCCGGCGCGTCGGGCCGGCAGGTCGGGTCGGTGCGCTCACCGGCGCGTACCTCCGCTCCTGAGCAGTGTCAGCTCCCGGTCCGCCGCCTCCTGCACGCGGTCCTTGTCGGCGAGGACGATCCCACCGGGGACACTGTCGGGCAGCTCGTCCTCGACGTTGCGGATCGGGCGGTAGGCGATGCCGGCGGCGGCCAGGGCGAGCGCGCAGAGCCCGGCCACGATCGCCGCGAGGGCCATGCCGCGGCCCGGTCCGGTGCCGACGACGGCGGCCAGCGCACCGCCGGAGGACACCAGCGGGGCGAAGACGTGCGCGGCGAGCGGGCCGGCGCTGAGGAAGCCGGCCGGCACCATGAGCCAGGACAACATCTGGGCCATGGACAGCACCCGGCCCTGGAGTTCGAGCCCCACCTTGGCCTGCACGATGGCCAGCCAGTGGGTATTCACCAGCGCGGTGGCCAGACCCATCCCGAACAGGCCGAGCGTCGGGAACAGCGGGCTCGGGTGCAGGCCGACGGTGAGCAGCGAGACGCCCAGCAGCACGACGCTGGCCAGGATGCCGGTGGTCCGCCGGGCCGTGCCGCCCCACACGCCCATGAGCACCGAGCCGACCACCATGCCGACGCCGCTGGCGGCGAGCACCCGGCCGAGCACCGCCGGGTCGCCGAACGACAGGGTGAGTGGGGTGACCAGGACCTCGACCATGGCGAAGAAGTAGTTCAGCGAGGCGACCAGCACCACCAGGGCGACCAGGCCGTGCCGGCGGACGATGAACCGCCAGCCGCCGAGGACGGCCCGCCGGAACGGCTCCTCCCGCTTGACGAACAGGGTGTCCGGGAAGCGGACCGACAGCGTGACGAGCACCGCCACGGCGAAGGTGAGCAGGTCGATGACGACGATCCCGCGCAGCCCGACCGCGATCACCAGCGCGCCGCCGACCAGCGGCGCCAGCACCGTGCTCGTCGCCGTGCCGAGGGACACGATGCCGTTGGCGCGCCCGTAGTACCGCTTCGGCACCAGTTGCGTGACGGCCGCCAGGTAGGCGGGGTGCTGGAAGGCGGTGGCCACCGCGGTGACGGTGATCGCGGTGAACACGTGCCAGAGCTGGAGCTGGCCGAGCCAGAGCAGCAGCGCGAGGCTCACCGTCCCGGTGGCGGCCAGGCAGTCCGCGAGGATCATGATCCGTCTTCGGTCCCACCGGTCGGCCAGCGCGCCGGCGACGGGGGAGAGGACCACGGCGGGCAGCAGCGCCAGCACGGTGGCCGTGGCGAACAGCGACACCGACCCGGTCCGCTGGTAGACCCAGAGGCTCATGCCGAAGCCGGTCAGCCCGCTGCCGATGAGCGAGACGAGTTGACCGATCGCGATCAGGTAGAACACCGCCAGGCTGGGCATCGCCCGTCGTGCGGCGGGCCGCTGGGCGGCCGGGACGGCGGGCTCCCGCGGTTCCGTCGCGGGCGCCGCATCCGAGGTGGACGCCCGCGCCGGCGCGGCCGTCGGGTCGCAGGTCGACAGGATGATCCGCGCCACCTCGTCGGGCTGGTACTTGGCGAAGTAGTGGCCGGCGCCCTCGATGACCTCCAGCGACACCCGGTCGGAGAAGAACTCCCACTCCAGGTACCGCTCCTGGTACAACTGCGTGGCGCGGTCGCCGGTGCCCACGACGCAGACGATCGGGACCGAGAGCTTCCGGGGCAGACCGGTCGTGTAGACGTCGGTGTAGTAGTCCTCGCCCTGCGCGGCGTCGGCCAGGACCACGCGCATCACGAAGTCCTTCTCGCGCTCGTCGAAGACCTCGGTGAAGAAGCCCATCGCGCGCAGCCCTTCCAGGGTTCGCCGCTTCGACGTCCAGCGCTCCACGGGGAACCGGCGCCGCAGCCAGGTGAACAGCCGGCCGGGCAGCCTGGGGGCGGGGAAGTGGGCGCCGATGACCACGCCGGTCAGTTCCACGCCGGCCGCCTCGAGCCGGCGGCTCAGCTCCACCGCCTCGGCGCCGCCCACGCAGTGCCCGTACACGGCCACCGGCCCGGTGATCCCCTCGACGACCTCGGCGACGCAGCGGTCCACCAGCTCGTCCATGCCGAGCAGGGGTTCGTCCGGGCGGTTCACGTCGTGACCCGGCCGCTCCAGCGCGTACAGCGCCACGCCCGCCGGGAGGGCGTCGGCAAGGGGCTGGAAGGTGATTGCGCTGCCACCGCCGAACGGTACGCAGACCAGCGTCAGCCGCGTCGGCGCCGCCGGCCGGGCCGGGGTCAGCTCGTGCAGCAGCCGTCCGACGGAGCCCCCGGTCGCGTCCAGGTGCTCGGTCAGGGACCGGATCGTCGGGTGGCGGAACAGGTCGAGGACGCTGATCGCCGGGTCGTTCCCGGCCAGCGCCTTGATGGCCTTGAAGGAGTCGCCGCCGAGGTCGAAGAAGTCGTCGTCGATGCCGACGCTGTCGTACCCGAGCACCGCAGCCCACCGCTCGGCCAGTGCCTTGCGCAGCGGGGTGTCCGGCGGGGCGGCCCCGATGGCGGCGCCGCCGCGCCGGGGCGCCGGCAGGGCCGCCCGGTCGACCTTGCGGTTGGCGTTGAGCGGCATCCGGTCGAGCACCACGAACGCGGACGGCACCATGTAGTCCGGCAGGTAGGTGCGCGCGAAGGCCCGCCACGGCGCCGGGTCGACGTCGAAGTCGGGGGTGACGTCCGCCGCCCGGTCGGCGTCCGCGTCGGGCTCCGTCCCGGCGCCCAGCGTCAGGTACGCCACGATCGCCTTCTCGCCCTCGTCCTCGCGGACCACCACGGCGGCGTCGCGGACCGACTCGTGGCGGCGCAGCACCGCCTCGATCTCGCCGAGTTCGATGCGGAACCCGCGCACCTTCACCTGGGAGTCGCTGCGGCCGACGAACTCGATGCGGCCGTCGGCCAGCCACCGGCCGAGGTCGCCGGTGCGGTACAGCCGGCCCCCACCGTTCGGGTCGGGCACGAACCGCTGCGCGGTGAGGTCCGGGTCGTCGTGGTAGTCGCGGGCCAGCCCCGCGCCGCCGAGGTACAGCTCACCCAGCACCCCGATCGGGACGGGGGACAGCTCCGCGTCGAGCACGTGGACGCGCATGTTGCCGATCGGGCGGCCGACGGTGAGGTGCGTGAAGCCGGGCTCGATCCGGTCCATGGTGGTCCAGACGGCGGCCTCGGTGGGGCCGTAGAGGTTCCACAACGCGCCCACCCGCTCGGCCAACCGCCGGGCCAGCGGCGCGGACACCGCCTCGCCGCCGCACACGGCCGTCAGGTCGGGCATCCCGGTCCAGCCGGACTCGATCAGCAGCCGCCAGGCCGCCGGGGTGCCCTGGGCCAGGGTGACCCCTTCCGCGACGAGCAGGTCGGCCAGCCGGGTCGCGTCGTAGGCGACGTCGCGACCCACCATCAGCATCCGGGCACCGACCACGAGCGGCAGGAACAGTTCCGGCACCGACATGTCGAAGGCGAAGCTCGCCATCGCCAGCATCGTGCCGTCGGCGGTCAGGCCGGGCCGCTCGCGCATGGCGGCCAGGGTGTTGACCACGGCGCCGTGGGCCACCCGGACGCCCTTGGGGCGGCCCGTCGAGCCGGACGTGTAGATGACGTACGCCAGGTCGTCCGGCCCGGCCAGCGGCTCGGGGTCGGTCTCCGGCTCCGCGCCCGTCATCGCCGCGCCGTGCACCACCTCGCCGCCGAACCCGGCGAACCGGTCGGCGAGGTCGGTCTCGGTGACCAGGACCGCGGCCCCGCTGTGCGCCAGCACGTACCGCTGCCGATCGACCGGGTAGTCGGGGTCCACCGGGACGTACGCGCCGCCCGCCTTGAGCACGCCGACCAGCGTGACCGGCAGCTCGTGCGACCGGTGCAGGCAGACGGCGACCGGGACGTCCGGGCCGACGCCGGCCCGGCGGAGCCGGTGGGCGAGCCGGTTGGCCCGGGCGTTCAGCTCCGCGTACGTGAGCGTGGTCGCCCCGAACGTCACGGCGGGCCGGTCCGGGTTCGCCGCGACCTGGTGTTCGATCAGCGCGACGAGGGTCGGCGCCGGGCGGCCCGGGGTGGCCCAACCGGGCTCGACGGCGGTGTCGTTCCACTCGGCGACCCGGGCCAGTTCGGCGGGGGTGAGGACGGCCACGTCCGCGAGCCGGACACCGGGGTCGGCGACGGCGGCGGCGAGCAGCGTCTCCAGGTGTCCCATCATCCGTTCGGCGGTCGCCGCGTCGAACAGGTCGGTGTTGTACTCCAACCGGAACCGCAGCCCCTCGTCCAGCTCGTACGCGTACAGAGCCAGGTCCTGCTGGGCGATGCCCGGCTCGACGTCGAACGGGACGATCCGCAACCGGCTCGTGCGCAGGTCCTGTTCGGGGACGTTGAGCATGTTGAACATGACCTGGAAGAGCGGGTTGCGGCTGAGGTCGCGGGGCGCGTCGACGAGGTCTACCAGCCGCTCGAACGGCACCTCCTGGTGGTCGTACGCCCCCAGCGCCGTGCGCCGCACCTGCCCGAGCAACTCCTCGAAGGTCCAGTCGCCGTCGATGACGGTTCGCAGCGGCAGCATGTTGACGAAGAAGCCGACCATCGGTTCGAGCTCGGCGCGAACCCGTCCGGCGACCGGGGTGCCGACGCAGATGTCGCGCTGGCCGGTGTAGCGCCAGAGCAGAGCCTTCAGCGCGGCCAGCACCGTCATGGCCAGGGTGGCGCCCCGGGCCTGGCTGAACCGGCGCAGCTCGTCGGCGACACGCGGGGGCAGCACGTGGGCGCGCACCGCGCCGTGGAAGGTCTGCACCGGCGGCCGGGGCCGGTCGGTCGGCACCTCCAGGACGCTCGCCACACCGTCGAGCTGCCGCCGCCAGTACCGCATGTCGTCGCTGTCGGTGTCCGCCATCCGGGCGCGCTGCCAGCGCGCGTAGTCGCCGTACTGGACGGCCAGTTCCGGCAGGGGGGAGGGACGGCCGTCGAGGACGGCGTCGTAGAGCGTGGCCACCTCGCCGGCCACGATGCCGAGGGACCAGCCGTCGGAGACGTTGTGGTGCATGGTCAGCGACAGCACGTGCCGGTCGTCGGCGACCCGGAGCAGAACGGCCCGGAACAGCGGCCCGCGGGCCAGGTCGAACGGGCGTCGGACGTCGTCGGCCAGGGCCGCGTGAACCCATTGCGGCACCGCGTCGGCGACCGCCGACCCGACGATGCTGCGCGGCCCTGCCACCCCGTCGTCCGCCCCGGCCGGCGCGGTGCGGACCGGCAGGTCGACCGGGCCCGGCGGCCGGACCTCCTGGACGGGGTCGCCGTCGGGGCCGAGCGGGAAGACGGTACGCAGCGACTCGTGGCGCCGGACCAGCTCGGCCAGCGCCCCGCGCAGCGCGTCGACGTCGAGGGCGCCGTCCAGCAGCAGCGCGGTGCTGACGGTGTAGGCGTTCTGCGTGTAGGCCTGGTCGAGGAACCACAGCCGGTGCTGCCCCGAGGAGAGCGGCGCCGGGCCGGCGTCGGCGGCGGCGCGGGGGATGCTCGGCGCGACCGGCGCGGCGGCGGCCGGCTCGGCGGCGGCGGCGGGTTCGACGGCGGCGACCGGCTCGACGGCGGCGGGTGCCTCCACGGTGGTCGGCAGCGCCGCCGCGATCCCGGCGACGGTCGACTGCGCGAAGACCGTCTCGAGCGGCAGCGCCACGCCGAGCCGGGCCCGGAGCCGCACGACGAACTGGGTGGCGAGCAGCGAGTGCCCACCCAGCTCGAAGAAGTTGTCGAGCGCGCCGATCGGCGAGATGCCCAGCAGCTCGGCCCAGATCTCCGCCACGCACCGCTGCTCCGGAGTGCTGGGGGCGACGTAGGCCGTGCTCAGGGCCGGGCGGTTGCCGGCGTCGACGGGCTCGGGCGCGTCCGGGGCCGCCGGGGGAGCGGCCGGCGTGGCGGGTGCGGGGCTCGCCACACCCGCCCGCGGGGCGGGGTCCACCCAGTACCGGCGCCGCTCGAACGGGTAGCCGGGCAGGGCCAGCCGGCGGCGCGGGCCACCGTGGAACCGGCTCCAGTCGACCGGTACGCCGGCCAGCCACATCCGGCCGACCGCGTCGAGCAGCGTGACGAGGTCGTCGCCGTCCTGGCGTGGGTGCCGCATCGCCGCCACCGCCTGGCCGGGCGGCAGGCCGGCCAGCCGCGCCAGGCCGCCGAGGGCGTGCCCGGGGCCCAGCTCGGCGACGAGCACGTCCTGCTCGGCGAGGAGCGCGGCGGACTCGGCGAACCGCACCGGCTCGCGCATGTGCCGCACCCAGTACCCCGGGTCGGTGACCTGCCCGGGGGTGACGGGACCGCCGGTCAGGTTGCTCAGGTAGGGGCGCTCGGGTTCCCGGAGGGCGACCCGGCGGGCGTGGTCGGCGAACTCGTCGAGGACCGGATCGAGCAGGGCGGAGTGGTAGCCGCGCGTGACCCGCAGCGGCCGGCAGTCGACCCCGTCGGCGGTCAGCCGCTCGCGAAGTGCCCCGACCGCCTCCGGGTCGCCGGAGAGCACGCACAGCTCCGGGGCATTGACGGCCGCCAGCGACACCCGGTCGTCCAGCAACCCGGCCACCGCGGTCTCGGGCAGGCTCACCGCGAGCATCGCCCCGGCCGGGGTCCGCTCGACCAGCTCGCCCCGGGCGCTCACCAGCCGCAACGCGTCCGGCAGGGAGAAGACGCCGGCGACGCACGCGGCGACGTACTCACCGAGGCTGTGCCCCACCATGAGGTCCGGGGTCACCCCCCGGGTGAGCAGCGACCGGGCGAGCGCGTACCCGGTGACGAACAGCGCGGGCTGGACCAGCCGGGGGTGTGCGAGCAGCCGCTCGGCCTCGGCGTGGCCGTCGGCCGCCGGGCAGAGCACGGTACGCAGGTCGAGCCCCAGGTCGTCGCGGAGCAGCTCGGCGCACTCGTCCACCACGGCCCGGTAGGTCGGCTCCGCGCGGTACAGGCCGGCGCCCATCGCCACGTGCTGCGCGCCGTGCCCGGGAAAGGCGAACACCAGCGGTCGCCGGCCGCCGGGGTGGGCGGCGGTGAACTGCCGCTGCGGCGAGTCGAGCGCGTCCAGCACGTCGGTGCGGTCCCCCGCGACGAGGAAACGCCGGTGGGGCATCGACTGTCGCCGGCCCAGGTTGGCCGCGACGTCCCCGAGGTCCACCTCGGGATGCGCGTCGAGCCAGGCGCCGACCTGGCGCGTCCCGCGCTCCAGCGACTCGACCGTCCGGGCCGACACGACCAGCAGCTGCGGCCCCGCGGTCGGTGCGGGGGGCGGCGCGATCGTCCTGGCCGGCGGTTCCTCCAGGACGACGTGGGCGTTCGTGCCGCCCATGCCGAACGAGCTGACCCCGGCCCGGCGAGGCCCGTCGTCGGCGGGCCACGGGCGGGCCGTGTCGTTGAGGTAGAAGGGGCTGCCCGCGAAGTCGATCGCCGGGTTGGGCCGGCTCACGTTGATCGTCGGGGGCAGCGTACGGCTGTGCAGCGCCATGATCGTCTTGATCAGGCCGGCGACACCGGCCGCGGTGTCGGTGTGCCCGATGTTGGCCTTGACGGAGCCGAGGGCGCAGAAGCCGCGCTCGGCGGTGCCGCGCCGGAACGCCTCCGTCAGCGCGGTCACCTCGATGGGGTCGCCGAGGCTCGTGCCCGTCCCGTGGGCCTCCAGGTAGCTCACCGAACGCGGCTCCACGCCGGCCGCCGCCAGCGCCCTGGTGACCACGTCGACCTGGCCGTCGACGCCCGGCGCGGTGTACCCGGTGCGGCGGGCTCCGTCGTTGTTGACGGCGGAACCGCGGATGACGGCGTAGATCGTGTCGTGGTCCGCGACGGCGTCCTCCAGCCGCTTGAGCGCCACGATCCCCACACCGCTGGATTCGAAGCTGCCGCGCGCGTCCGCGCTGAACGGGCGGCAGTGCCCGTCGGGGGAGTACACCCCGCCGTCGTGGTACAGGTAGCCGCGCCGCTGTGCGGGCAGGACGTTGACCCCGCCGGCCAGGACCAGGTCGGACTCGCCGGCCAGCAGGCTCTGCCGGCCGAGGTGCACGGCCACCAGCGAGGTCGAACAGGCCGTGGCGACGGTGACGGCGGGACCGGTGAGGTCGAGCTTGTAGGCGACCCGGCTGAGCAGGAAGTCCTTGTCGTTGCTGATGGAGAGCTGATGCTCGCCGATGGAGCTCAGCAGCTCGGGCCGGCCGATCAGATGATCCAGGAGGTAGGTGTTGCGACCCGCCCCGGCGAACAGGCCGATCCGGCCGGCATGGGCGGCCGGGTCGTAGCCGGCGTGCTCCAGCGCGTGCCAGGCGCACTCGAGCAGGAGCCGGTGCTGCGGGTCGAGGGTCTCCGCCTCACGCGGCGTGAGGCCGAAGAAGGCGGCGTCGAACTCGTCGATCCCGGGCAGCCAGGTGCCGGCCCGGACGTACGCGGGGTCGTCGATCCGGGTCGGGTCCGCCCCGTCGGCCAGCATCTCCCCGACACTGAACTCCCGGACCGAATCCACCCCGCCGCGGATGTTGTCCCAGTACTGGTCGACCGTCCGCGCGCCGGGGAAGCGGCAGGCCAGGCCGACGACGGCGATCAGGCCGCCGGGCCGGCCGGTGTCGGCGTGCGCGCCGGTCCGGGGCAGTGCGACGGCGGCCGGCGCGGGGTGCCGGGCGGCCGCAGGGGGCGCCGCCCCACCGGTGGCGGTGGTCAGGAACGCCGCCAGGGACTCCACCGTGGGATGCCGGAACAGGTCGGTGACCGTGACGACGTCGCCCAGCCGGGCGCGCAGCCGCTCGAGGACGGTCAGCAGGCGCATCGAGTGGCCGCCGAGGTCGAAGAAGTTGTCCCGCACCCCGACCTGGTCCACGCCGAGCACGTCGCGCCACACGTCGACGACCAGCCGGTCGAGGCGTACCCGAGCCGCGTCCCACCCGGCCGGACCGGCGCCGGCGGGCGCGGCCACCGGCGGTTCCGACGCCGCGGGCGGATCCTGCCCGGGTACGGACCGTTGCCGCGGCAGCTCCGGCGCACGACGGGGAGCGGGCAGCGCGGCGGCGTCCACCTTCCCGTTGCCGGTCAGCGGCAGCGCGTCGAGGAAGACGAACGCGCCGGGAACCAGGTACGGCGGCAGCTCGGTGGCCAGGTCTGCCCGAAGGGCCGGGGCGTCGCGGTCGTTCTCCGCCGCGCCCGCCACGTACGCGACCAGCTGCGGGTCGTCGGGGTCGTCCCGGCGCAGCCGTACCGTCACGTCGCTGTCCGGCAGGCGCCGCCGGATGGCCGCCTCGATCTCGCCGCATTCCACCCGGAAGCCGCGCAGCTTGACCTGGTTGTCGATGCGGCCCAGGTATTCGAGGTTCCCGTCGGGGAGCAGGCGCGCCAGGTCGCCGGTGCGGTACAGCCGAGCCCCGGGGACGGACGAGAACGGGTCCGGGACGAACCGCTCGGCCGTCAACCTCGGCTGGTTCAGGTAGCCGCGCGCCACGCCGGCCCCTCCGACGTACAGCTCGCCGGTCACGCCCGCCGGGACCGGGTTCAGCCACGAGTCGAGCAGGTACAGCCCGGTGTTGGCGATCGGCCGGCCGATGGGGACGGAACCGTCGGTCGGCGTGGCCGGGCCCACCTCGTAGGCGGTGCAGGCGACCACGGTCTCCGTCGGCCCGTACTCGTTGAACAGCGCCGTCCCGGGCGCGTGGGCCCGCCAGGGCGCCACCTGGTCGGCGCGCAGAAGCTCGCCGCCCATGACGAAGCAGCGGGTGCGGTCGGCCATCTCCTCCGGGCCGAGCTGGTGGCTGACGAGGTCGAGCTGGGTGGGGGTGATCTTGATCAGCCCGAACGGCGTCCGTTGCCGGCGCAGCGCCTCGCCCAGCCCCGCAGGTCCGAGGTGCTCGCCGACGACCAGGACGGTGGCCCCGACGGACAGTGGGACCAGCAGGCTCGTGACGGCCAGGTCGAACGCGACCGACGACTGCAGCGGGACGGTGTCCCCGGGCCGTAGCCGGAAGGCCTGGGCGGCCCAGCGCAGGTGGTTGCACACGCCGCGGTGCGTGACCATGACGCCCTTGGGGCGGCCCGTCGACCCGGAGGTGTAGATGACGTACGCGAGGTCGTCCACCGACGGTGTCGGCCGTCGCCGCTGCCGTCGCTTCGGCCCGCCGCCCGGCCTGCCGGCGCCGGGACCGGGCTCGGCCTCCGGGACCGGTGCGTCCAGGTCCGGCACCAGCAGTGCCCTGCCGTCGGGTACCAGGTGCGCCAGATCGGGGCGGGTGACCACGACCGGGGTGGCCGTGTCGTCGAGGATGTGCCGCAGCCGGGCGGGCGGGTTGGACGGATCGATGGGTACGTAGGCCGCGCCGGTCTTCAGCACGGCGAGGATCGCCACGGCGAACGGGACCGAGCGCGGCAGGAGCACACCCACCAGGCCGCCCACGCCGACGCCGCGCCCGCGCAGCGTCTCCGCCAGCGCCTCGGCCCGGGTGTGCAACTCGTGATAGCTCAGCGCGGTGTCGCCGTCGGTCACCGCCACGCCGTCGGGGGTCCGGCGCGCCTGCCGTTCGATCAGCAGGTGGACCAGGTCGTCCGGGTCGGTGGGGATCCCGGTGCGGTTCCAGTCGACGACGAGCTGCCGGTACTCGTCGGGGGCGAGCATCGCGGCGGAGCCGACCGGCGCGCCCGGGTCGGTCACCAGCGACCGCAGCAGCGTCTGGAAGTGTCCGGCGAGGCGCCTCATCGCGTCGTCGTCGAACAGGTCGGTGCGGTACTCCAGCACGGTCCGCACGCCGTCGGCGTTCTCCCGTACCGACACCGTGAGGTCGAACTTGGCGGTGGTGGTGGGCACCTCGAGCGAGGTGACCTCAAGGCCGTCGAGGTGCGGGGGTGCCGCCTCGCGGCCGTACACGAACATCACCTGGAAGAGCGGGGTGAAGCCGGGCTGGCGGGCCGGACGCAGCGATTCGAGCAGCGTCCCGAAGGGAAGCTCCTGCCTGCCCAGGGCATCGAGGGCGGCGGTGCGCACCCGCCCGAGCAGCGTCTCGAACGACGGGTTGTCGTCCAGCCGGGCCCGGACGGCGACGGTGTTCAGAAGCAGCCCGACGAGTTTCTGCCCCTCGGCCCGCTGCCGGTTGGCCACCGGCGTACCCACCACGATGTCGCGCTGCCCCGTCCAGCGCGCCAGCAGCACGTGCAGCGCGGCGAGCAGGACCATGTACGGGGAGACGCCCATCCGTCGGCACAGCGCCATCAGGGCCTCCGTGGACACCTCCAGCGGGAGCGCCAGGCTGGCTCCCGCGCTCGACGGCACGGTGGGCCGGGGCCCGCGGGTGGGCAGCTCCAGCACGGCCGGCGTGTCCGCGAGCTGCTCGCGCCAGTAGTCGAGCTGGGCGGCCGCCTCCGGACCGTCGAGCCAGTCCTCCTGCCACGCCGCGTGGTCGCGGAGGTCGGCGCCGACCGGGTCGAGCTCGGCCGGCCGCCCCGCGCGGTGCGCGGCGTAGAGCCGTTCCCACTCCTCGTGCAGGATGCCGAGCGACCACTCGTCGACCGCGACGTGGTGGAAGGTCAGCAGGAGGACGTGCTCCTCCGGCGCGCAGCGCAGCAGGAGGGCCCGCACCACCGGGCCGCGTTCCAGGTCGATCGGGGTGCCCGCCTCGTCGTGCATCCGGGCCCGCAACTCCTGGTCGCGCTGCCAGGTGGGCAGCCCGCTGAGGTCGTGCACCCGCAGCAGCCCCGGGCGCGACTCGTGGACCACCTGGATTAGGTCCCGCGCCGGCTCGTCGCCCGTGGGTCCGGCCGGCTCGTCCGCGGCCGGCGCCAGGGTGGTGCGCAGCGCCGCGTGCCGGGCCACCAGCCCGTCGAGCGCCGCCGACAGGGCGGCCACGTCCAACGGACCGTGCAGCCGGTACGCCAGCGGCACCAGGTAGCTGGCCGTTCCGGGGTCGAGGCGGCTGAGCTGCCACATCTGGCGTTGCGCGGCCGAGGCCGGTGCCGGTACGGCGCCCACCGGGCCGTCCCGGAGTGGGGTGTCCGGCGTCGTTCGCCGGGACCTCAGGACGTCGGTCATCGCGTCCGCCTCCTCTGCTCGCGCACCGGCCGGCACAGCGCCGCCCACGCGCCGGCCCGGTCCACCAGTTGCTCGTGACCGGGTATCGGACACCTGTCGCTGACGGCCGGCCGACGTGCGGTCGGGTCGGCCCGGTCGAGCACCGCCGTGGGCACGGCGCGGGGCGGCGGGGACGCGGCCGACCGGCGGTCGGATCCGCAGATCGGAGATTGGCGCAGCCGGCCCTCGTGATCAGCTCATTCGTGCCACAGGTGCAGATCCCTCGATGGGAAATGCCTGTCCACATGATGGCATCGGTGATCTTCGGCCGGATCCCCGGATCGTGCCGGTCGTCGATGCGTTCGGCCAGCCGGGTCGCACGTTCGTCTATTTCTCGATTGGCGGCAACTTTTCTGACTGCGCAACGCGTCGCCATCTGCCCGCCCGGCCATCCACCGCCCGCCACCTGCACCTTCACCGGACCTACCGGCGTCCTCGGCAGGCCCGTCCACCGGGTGGTGAGGCGGCCGGGGCCGGTGAATGTCCGGAGGTTGACGATTGGCCGGATCGATGGGTGATGGCCTCTTCCAGGTCACCTGCGCCGCCCCTATCTCCATTTCGGAGGCAGTTTTTGTATTGCGCGCGGATGGTGCGCATGGCCCCGTTTCCACCCGACCGGATGCGCGAAGTCCCGGGCCGCGCGCGCGACGCGGGGCGCGGCAGGTAAGGATGTCGGCATGACCGACCCTCTGCCGCCCTCCCTCCCCGGGCGTGTCGTCGTCACCGGGGCCGCCGGAAAGCTCGGTCGCGCCGTGGTCGCGCACCTGCGCGGGGCGGGCGTCGACGTGCTCGCGGTGGACCGCGCCGGTGGGCGCGACCCGCGCGACGTCGACGGCGAGTTCCTCCTGGTCGACCTCACCGACTACGGGCAGGTGGTGGAGGCGTTCACCGGCGGCGCCGACGAGCACGCCGGCGGCGTCGAGGCGGTGGTGCACCTCGCGGCGGTCCCGGCGCCCGGCCTGCTGCCCAACGCGGTGACCTTCGCGAACAACTCGGCCGCGACGTACAACGTCTTCGCCGCGGCCCGGGCGGCCGGGATCAAGCGGGTGGTGTGGGCGTCGAGCGAGACCGTGCTGGGGCTGCCGTTCGACACCCCGCCGCCGTACGCGCCGGTGGACGAGGAGTACCCGCCGCGCCCGGAGTCGACGTACTCGCTGAACAAGGCCCTCGAGGAGGAGATGGCGCGGCACTTCTGCCGCTGGGACCCGGAGCTCGTCATGGTCGGCCTGCGCTTCTCCAACGTGATGGACGTCGAGGACTACGCGGAGTTCCCCACCTTCGACGCCGACCCGCGCCTGCGCCGCTGGAACCTCTGGGGCTACATCGACGCCCGCGACGGCGCCCAGGCGGTCGAGCGGGCGCTCGCCCACGACCGCCCCGGCGCCGACGTCTTCATCATCGCCAACGCCGACACCGTGATGACCAGGTCCAGTGCCAGCCTGATGGCCGAGGTCTACCCGGACGTCGAGGTCCGCCGGGAACTCGGCGAGCACGAGACCCTGCTCAGCATCGACAAGGCCCGCCGGGTGCTGGGCTACCGGCCGCGCCACTCCTGGCGCGACCACGTCGATCCCACCGGTTGATCCGCCGATCAGCCGGCCGGGGCTCCGGTGAGCAGGGCCGCGCCATCCGATCGGGCGAGTGGGTCTGGATCCGACGGTGGTGCGGCCCGCCGGTGCGGCCGGAATTGGTGTCGTGCGGTGGAATCCGGGTGCGCCGCGGTACCGCGAAAAGACCCTGCCTTCTACGGTGACGTCCGGCACGCGGGCGGGTGGACGTTGCCGGGGACCGACCCGGTGGTGCCGTCTCGGGCGTTCACAGGGAGTTGACTGGATGCAGGTCTGGAGTCGCACCGTCGCGGGTCTGGTCGCCGGGGCCGTCGTGGTGACGGGCGTACCGGCGGTCGCGGGCACCGTGGCGACCAAGCTCACCGCCACGGGTGCCGCAACCACCGCGCAGACCGGCGCGGCGGCGATGAACGGCGGCGCCGCGCTCGGCGCGGCGCGCACGGTCGCCACCGCGGCGCAGGTGGTGCCGGGGGACACCCGGCTGGTGCCGACGGCGCCGCGTACCGACACGCCGCGGATCACCAACGGCGAGATCAAGGACCTGGAGGTGATCGGCAACCGGGTCTTCATCGCCGGCACCTTCACCTCGATCGCCAACGTGGGCGGGGCGACCATCGCGCAGAAGTCGCTGGCCTCGTACAACCTGGACACCGGGAAGGTCGACACCGGCTTCAAGCCGACGTTCGACGGGTCCGTCGAAGCCGTCGAGGCGTCGCCCGACGGGTCGGCGCTCTACGTCGCGGGGTCCTTCAACACGGTCGGCGGCGTCACGAAGCGGAAGATCGTGAAGCTCAACCCGACCACCGGCGCGCCGGTCGCGGCGTTCACGGCGACCGCGAACGCCCGCGCGACCGCGCTGGCCGTGAGCGGCACGGCGGTCTACGTGGGCGGCCAGTTCGCCACGGTCAACGGGGTGAACCGCCCCGGCCTGGTCGCGCTCAACCCGACCACGGGCGCCGTGGACACCGGCTTCAACCTGCCGCTCACCGGTGGCATCGGGGTCGGCGGCATGCTCACCGTGCAGCAGCTCAAGCTGACCCACGACCGGAGCAAGCTGCTCGTCGTCCACACCGGCCGGCAGATCGCCGGCCAGGACCGCTACGGCGTCGCGCTGATCAACACGGCCACCAAGGCCCTGCTGCCGTGGCGCACCCGGCTCTGGGAGGACAACCTCTCCTTCGTGGGCGGCATCCAGCGGGTGTTCGCCGGTGACATCGCCCCGGACGACTCCTACTTCGTCGTCACCAGCGGCTCGGGCGGCGACCGCCCGCCGATCAACGACACCGCCATCGCGTACCCGCTCACCGGCGCCGACAACGTCCAGCCGCTCTGGGTGTCGCGGCACTTCGACAGCGTCTACTCGGTCGCCATCACCGCCACCGCCGTGTACGTGGGCGGCCACTTCAGCTGGCAGGAGTCGCCGACCTCCAACGTCCCGTGGCCCGGCCTGGACAACGTCGGCTACGGCACCGGCCAGGGCCTGAGCGGTTACGGCCTCGGCGACCAGGTGGTCCGCCGCGACCACCTCGGCGCGCTCGACCCGACGACCGGCACGGCGCTGGAGTGGAACCCCGGCTCCAACTCCTACGAGGGTGAGAAGGCCATGCTGGCCACCGCGCGCGGCCTGATCGTCGGCGGCGACGGCAACGTCAAGGGCGGCAAGACCGTCGGCCGGGTCGGCTTCTTCGACCTGAACACGGTGCCCGCGCCGGCGGCGGTCGACACCACCATCGTCACCCCCATCGAGGGCGCCGTGAAGCCGGCCAACGAGTCGTTCACGCTCGGCGGCCAGGCGCTCGCCCCGGCCGGCGTCATCCGGGTCCAGGCCGAGATCCAGAACAAGAACACCAGCCAGTACCTCCAGGACGACCTGACGACGTGGGGCGCGTCCAACAGCATCAACGCCACGGTCGCCGCGCTGAACGCCACCTCGACCACGTGGACGCTCCCGGTGTCGCTGCCCTCCGGCGTCTACCAGATCCAGGCGAAGACGTTCGGCCGCAACAACACCAGTGACCCCACGAAGGCGGTCAAGAAGATCGAGACGTTCCGGTTCGACGACCTGCCGCCGTCGACGCGGATCGACTCGCCGCCCGGCGGCCTGCTCGCCACGAAGACCTTCGTCGCCACCGGCACCGCCACCGACGACAAGGGCGTCAGCGGGCTGACCTACTCGTTCCGCACCCCCGACAACCGCTACCTCCAGGACGACGGGACGGTGGCCGCGGTCTACAACACCTTCCGCGGCGAGCCGGACGTGATCGGCGCGCTGTCGACCACCTGGCAGGTCGAGGTGGCCCTGCCGATCGAGGGCCAGTGGAAGATGACCGCCACGGCCATCGACACCACCGGCCAGAGCGACCTGCGCGGCGACACCCGGGACTGGACCGTCTCGTCGACAGGTGTGCCGCCCACCGTGGCCATCACCGCGCCCGTGGCGATGACCCCACCGACCGCGGCCGCACCGGTCACCGTCGGGCCGGGCGGCACCATCACCTTCGCCGGCACGGCGCAGGATGACGACGCCGTGCGGTCGGTCGAGATCTACCTGCGCAACAACACCACGCGGGAGGCGCTGGCCGCCGACGGCACGTGGGGCGCCGACTCGGTGGCGGCCTACTACCGGATCTCCCCGACCAACCTCAACGCCGCGTCGTACGCCTGGTCGTTCACCAGCGTGCCGCTCACCCCGGGCGTCTACGACTTCCGGGTACGCGCCACCGACAGCCTGGGCCTGACGACCTCGGGCAGCAACCAGGGCCGGCTCAGCGTCACGGCCCAGGTGCCCGGCGACGCGTTCCCGGACGGCCGGCTGAGCTTCACGGGTGTCGACCAGAACGTCGACCAGTTGCACCTCAACCTGGCCGGCACGGCGACCGACGACAAGGGCGTGCAGAGCGTCCGGGTGGCGCTGCGCGACCTGGACACCGGCCGCTACGTGCAGCCGAACGGCACCATGGCGGCCGCCTTCGCCACGGTGAACGCCACGCTGGCCGCGCCGGGCGCGACGAGCACCCCGTTCACCCTCTCGATCGACCTGCCGACCAAGGGCGAGTACAGCGTCGAGGCGTGGGCCGTCGACACGGCGGGCCAGCAGGACGGCACGACCTCCGGCGCGACGGCGCGGTACCTGGTCTACCCGGGTGACCTCGATCCGCGGCTGGAGCCGAGCATCACCCCGGTGGAGGGCGAGGTCTACACCGGCGGCCGGATCGTGGTGACCGGCCGGGCCGTCGACGACATCGGGATGCTCCGCGTGGAGATCCAGATCTCGAACAGCGCGGGTCAGGGGATGAACGCGGCTGGCACGTTCAACACGCCGGGCACCCCGGGGAACTTCCCGTGGATCGCGTCCTTCCTCACCAGCCCGGGCTCCCCGGGGTCGAACTTCGCGTACACCTCGCCGGCGGTCCCGGCGGGCACCTACACGGTCTCGATCCGGGGCGTCGACACGTACGGGCAGGTGCAGCAGCCGCCGAGGACCGTCTCGGTGACCGTCAACTGAGCCCGTTCCGCGGACCGGTCCGGCCCTTCCGGGGCGGGCCGGTCCGCGGCGTTCTCAACGGGGCACGACGAGGCACATGCCGCCGGTCGCCGGACCGTCCATGGTGGTCAGCGCGTCGGGCACCGCGTCGAGGCCGATGGTGCGGGTGATCAGCTCGCCGGGGCGCAGCACCCCGGCCGTGACCAGCCGGAGCAGCTCCGGGTAGGCGTGCGCGGCCATGCCGTGGCTGCCCCGCAGCTCCAACTCGTACGCGATCACCAGCTCCATCGGCAGCGCCGGGCGGCCCCGGGCGGCGGGAAGGAGGCCGACCTGCACGTGCCGGCCGCGCCGGCGCAGGCTCTCGATGGACGCCACGCAGGTGGCGTGACTGCCCAGCGCGTCGAGGGACAGGTGCGCCCCGCCGCCCGTCGCCTCCCGGACCGCCGCGGCCACCGCGCCCGGCCCGTCGAACGCGCCGCCGTCGAGGCAGACCGCCGCCCCGAAGCGCCGGGCGAGGTCGAGCGCGCCGGGGGCGATGTCGACCGCCACGACCCGCGCGCCGCAGGCCACCGCGATCATCACGGCCGACAGGCCCACCCCGCCGCAGCCGTGCACCGCCACCCACTCGCCCGCGGCCACCCGCCCCTGACCGACCACCGCCCGGAACGCCGTGGCGAAGCGGCAGCCGAGCGCCGCGGCGGTCGGGTGGTCCACGCCGTCGGGGAGCCGGACCAGGTTGACGTCGGCGTGCCGCACCACCACGTACTCGGCGAACGAGCCCCAGTGGGTGAAGCCGGGCTGGGTCTGCCGCTCGCAGACCTGCTGGTCGCCGGTCAGGCAGGTGGGGCACCGCCCGCAGGCGCAGACGAAGGGAGCGGTGACCCGGTCGCCGGTCCGCCAGCCCCGGACGCCGGCGCCGACCGCCGCGACCACACCGGCGAACTCGTGCCCCGGCACGTGCGGCGGGCGGATGTCGGGGTCGTGCCCCTGCCAGCCGTGCCAGTCGCTGCGGCACAGCCCGGTCGCCTCGACCCGGACGACCGCGCCGTCGGGCGGCGCCACCGGGTCCGGGACGTCGCGGACCTCGGGTCGGGCACCGAACTCGTCGAAGATCACGGCACGCATGCCGGCATCCTCACACGCCGCCCGGGGGTTCCCACGGGCGGTGCCACCGCGCGCGACGGGCCCGCGCATACCGCCGCTCCGGCGCCTGGCGGGTGCCAGGATGTGAGCGTGGCTGCGCGGGGTTGGTATCTGGTGGGGGCGCCGTGGGACTGCTCGGGCCTCGGTCGGGGTGAGCGGCTCGCCCCGGCCGCCCTGCGCGCGGCCGGGCTGTCGGACCTCGTTCCCGACGACGCCGGGGACGCGCCGATCGTCATCGACGACGACCGGCGGGACGACGCCACCGGCGTACGCGCGCTGGGCCAGACCGGCCGGGCGGCGCGGGTGCTGGCCGACTGGCTCGACGCCGCGGCCGGGCGCCGGCCCGGCGGCCGGCCGCTGGTGCTGGGCGGGGACTGCAGCCTGCTGCTCGGCGTCCTGCCCTGGCTGCGGCGGGACCGGAATCGGGTGGGGCTCTGGTTCGTCGACGGGCACCCGGACTTCCTCGACGGCCCCTCGTCGCCGACGGGGGAGACGGCCGACATGGACCTGGCCCTCCTCACGGGCTCCGGTCCCGAGCAGCTCACCGCGCCGGCCGGGCTGGCCGCGCCGCTCGTCGCGCCCGCGGACGTGGTGCTGCTGGGCCACCGTACCCGTGATCTGGACCCGGAGGCCGCCGCGGAGGTGGCCCGGCTGCCCGACACCATCCGGCGGTTCGACGCCCCGGCGGTCGCCGGCGCGCCGCGGCGGTGCGGCGAGAGCGCCGCGGCCCTGCTCGCCGACGTCGACGGCGGCGTCTGGCTGCACGTCGACTGCGACGTCCTCGATCCGGCGGCCCTGCCGGCCGTCAGCTACCCGGAACCCGGTGGGCCGAACCCCGGACAGCTCGCCGACCTGCTGGAGCCGCTTGTCGCCTCGCCCCGGCTGATCGGCGTGAGCATCGCCGACTTCCGCCCGGACCTGGATCCGGGCGGCGCCCACGCGGCGACGCTGGTCGCGTTGCTGGGCGGGCTCCTGACCGAATCCCCGGACGGGTGATTTATGCGTGAGCAGAGCGCGCGTACCCCTTTTTGCCACCTCTCGCGGTAAGGTCGTTCGCGCTGCTCAGTGAGGGTGCCGCTGCGCAATCGGCAGGGCGCAAGTTGCAGACCGGCAAGGAATTATCAGGACCGGCGGAATTCAATTCCCAAGCAAATCCCATTGACGTCGACAAATCTTGACTTGATTCGTCGAGGGGCGCACCGTGAATGGTGCCGGCACCCGCGGGGTCGCCGGGTCGCCATTTCAGGAGGCGGTCATGCGGTGGAATCCGTTCGCCGGCGCGTATCTCGCCGACCCGGCGCAGGTGTGGCGGGAACTCCTCGACTCCCCGGGCGGGGTGCACCACGACGAGGACCTCGGGCTGTGGCTGATCACCCGGCACGCCGACGTGCGCCGGGCGCTCGGTGACACCGAGAGCTTCGGCAACGCGCTCACTCTCGCGCCGGTCTACGACGTCTGTCCGGAGGCGCTGGCCGTCGTCATGCAGATCGACGCCCCGCCCACCACGGCCGCCGCCGACCCGCCGGTGCACCCGCGCACCCGCCGGGCGCTGCGGGCCACCTTCGCCAACACCGCCGACCGCGTCGAGCAGCGGTACGGCGCGATCGTCCGGCGCCGGGTCGACGAGCTGGTCTCCCGCCTCGCCGCCCGTGCCGGCCAGCGGGTCGACCTGGTCCCCGAGTTCACCACCGAGCTGCCCCTGCTGGTCCTGCTCGACCTCCTCGGCGTGCCGGAGCGGGACATCGCCCGGGTCCGGGCCTGGGCGGACGGCCAGATCGCCCTGGTCTGGGGGCGGCCGGAGCCGGCGGAGCAGGTCCGGCTCGCCCAGGGCCTGCTGGAGTTCTGGCGCTACTGCCAGCAGCTCGTCCGCGACCGGCTCGACGGTGACCGGCCCGGCGACGGGTACGTCGACCAGCTGCTCGCGTACCGGAACGGCGACGACGAGGTGCTCACGGTCGCCGAGGTGTCGAGCATCGTGTTCAACCTCCTGGTCGCCGGGCACGAGACCACGGCCGGGCTGCTCGCCCACGCGCTGGACCAGGCGCTCGCCGAGCCCGACCGGTGGCGGGCGATCGCGGACGAGCCGCACCGGGTGCCCGGGTTCCTCACCGAGACGCTGCGCTTCGCGCCCGCCATCGACGGCTGGCTGCGGGTGACCAACCGGCCGGTCACGCTGGGCGGCGTCACCATCCCGGCCGGGGCGCGCTGCCTGCTGCTGCTCGGCGCCGCGAACCGGGACCCGGCGGTGTTCGCCCACCCGAACCGGTTCGACCCCGGGCGGACGGACGGGACCGACCACCTCTCCTTCGGGCACGGGCCGCACTTCTGCATCGGAGCGGCACTGGCGCGGCTGGAGGCCGGGATCGCCCTCACCCGGCTCGCCGCGGCCGTGCCCGGGCTGCGGCTGGCACCCGGGCACCGCCGGTCGTACCAGCCGAACGTGGCGTTCCGCGCGCACCGCGGCCTGCCCGTGGTGGTCGACACGGCGGTGCCCGCCGTCCAGCGGCCGGCGGCCTGACCCGCGTCGCCGTGCCGGGCGCTGACCTGCGGAGGCGGTCACGGAGCGGAGTCATGTCTTCACACCCGTCGGTGAATGGGTTAAGAATTGTCCCCTGCGAATGCCCAGTCATCACCCCGCCCCGATCTCATGTCGACGCCGACCCGGCGTCGCGAAGGTGAGCACATGGATCGCACGCCCCCGTCGAGCGCCGCTCACTCTGCTGCCAGCCATCGCTTCCGCGCGGAGTTGCGGCGCTGGCGGACGCGGCAGGGGCTGACCCAGCGGGCGCTGGCGGAGCGGGTGCGGTTCAGCCGGGAGACGGTCGCGGCGGTCGAGTCCGGCCGCCGGTTCGGCAGCCAGGAGTTCGCCGTCCGCTGCGACGAGGTGCTGGGCACCGGTGGCCGGCTGGAGGCGTTGTGGCCCCAGGTCGCCGCGGAGCAGTTGGCCGCGGACGGTCGCCGCGGCCCCCGGTTCGGCGAGGTGGCGCGGCTGGAGCCGGCGCCGGCCGCCCGGCGCGACGCGCGGGATCCGGAGGCGGTCGTGGCGGCCATCGACGAGTTGCGGGAACTGATCGGCCAGGTGCTCGGCCAGCCGGAGGTCGACGGCCCGCCGCCCGCGCCGCCCTCGCGGCGCTGACGCGGGGACGCCTGGCCGGCACGCACCGCCAGCGCTGCCAACTCTGGGTACAGATGCTGGTACGGGCTGTTTGTACCACCGACAGGTCTGGTCTGGGCGCACGGCTTCCGGCGCAATGAAACGTGCAATCCGCAAATGCAGATAGACCGTCGTTGATGAGTGCGGGGAGTCAGCCTTGGCGTCGAGCACGAGGTCCCACGCGGCCCGACCCTACCCGACCCGCCGCCGCGGCTGGAAGATTGCCGCCCGGATGCGCCTCATCGTCGCGGCTCCGCTCGTCGCCGTGCTGGGCTTCGCGGGCCTGGCGCTGACCGAGAGCGCCCGCCAGACCACCCGCGCCAGCGACCTCGGCCTCCTGGCCCAGCTCGGCGCCGAGGCGGGCAACCTGGCCCACCGGCTGCAGAACGAGCGCATCGTCGCCGCCGACCTGCTCACCCGGGGCGCGCCGGAGCAGCAGGACGCCTTCGCCGACGCCACCACCGCCACCGACGCCGCCGTCGTCCACTACCGCCGGCAGCGCGCGGAGCTGCCCGCCGGCTCCGCCGCCGACCAGGCCGTCCTGCCCCGGATCGACGCGGCGCTGGCCGGCCTGCCGCCGCTGCGCGCCCAGGTGCGCACGGCGGAGCGCGCCTCGGTGTCGGCCATGACCTTCAGCTACCGCATCGCCATCGCCGACCTGCTGAGCCTCCGCGAAAGCGTCACGCTCGGCGTGGTCAACGCCCGGATCGCGGACGGCATCCGCGCCTCCGCGGCGCTGTCCGAGGTGGCCGAGGCCATCGGCCAGCAACAGGTCGCCGTCCTGCGCGCGATCGCGGCCGACCAGCTGACCCCCGCCATGCAGCAGGACATCACCGCCGCCCGGGCCGGCTTCACCGAGTCGAGCCTCGCCTTCCTGGCGCTCGCCCGGCCCGCCTGGCGCGGCTGGTGGGAGCAGGCCGCCAGCGGCGAGAGCGCGCTGCTGCTGCAACGGATGCAGGACCAGGTGTCCCGGAGCGTCGCCGGCAGAGCGCTGGAGCTGGACCTCGACACCTGGGTCACCGCCACCCGGCAGTGGTCCGTGCGCCTCGCCGAGCTGCGCCAGCGGGTCGACGCCGTGGTACTCGACGACGTTCGCGCCGCGCACACCGACCAGCGGCGGCGCACCCTGATGGAGGCGACAGCCGTCGTGGTGGCCCTGGTGCTCACCACGCTGGTCACCTGGGCGGTGGCCCGGCAGATCACCCGGCGGCTGCGCCGGCTGCGGGACGCCGCGAACGCCGTCGCGTTCGAGCGGCTGCCCCAGGTGGTGGCCCGGCTCGAACAGCCGGACAGCTCCTCGATGGACCCCGACGAGCTGGCCCGGCGGCAGGCCGGCGAGGCATTGGAGCCGTCCAGCGACGACGAGATCGGCGAGGTGGGGCAGGCCTTCACCGCGGTGCACCGGGCGGCGGTGCGGACGGCGGCCGAACAGGCGGTGATGCGCGCCAACACAGCCGAGATCTTCATCCACCTCAGCCGTCGGGAACAGCGACTCGTCGACGCCGTGCTGGCCCAGGTCGACAAGGTCGAGCGGGACGAGACCGACCCGGACCGGCTGCACCAGCTCTACACGCTGGACAACCTGGCCACCCGGATGGGGCGGATCAACGCGAGCCTGCTGGTGCTCGGCGGGGTCGGTGTCGGGCGGGTACGCCATCACGACGTGCCGCTGCAACAGGTGCTCCAGGCGGCGCAGAGCCAGATCGAGCACTACGCCCGCATCCGCCTCGGCCTGGTCGACGGCGACGTCGCCGTCGGCGCCGAGTCGGTCGACGAGGTCGTGCACCTGCTGGCCGAGCTCATGGAGAACGCCACCGGCTACTCCCCGCCGGGGACCGAGACCTGGGTGACCGGCCGCAGCCTGGGCGACCGGGTGATCGTCCAGATCAGCGACGAGGGCGTGGGCCTGTCCCCGCAGCGCCGGCAACAGCTCAACGACCTGCTCGTCCGCCCACCCGCCATCGACGTCGCCGCGGTGCGGGCGATGGGGCTGGTCGTGGTGGGGCAGCTCGCCACCCGGCTGGGCGTGGCCGTGCAGCTCCGTCCCGGCCCGCGCCGCGGCACCATCGCCGAGGTGGCGCTGCCCGGGTCGATGATCCGGCCGCTGCCCCCGGAGGAGTTCCTGCTCACGCCCGGCCGACCGTCCCGGCGGGCGGCGCGGACCGCCGTCGCACCGCCCTACCGGGCGGCGCCCGAGCCGTGGGCCGGCAGCCCGCCGGCCGACCAGATGCTGCCGGTGGCGCCCGTCTTCCAGCCCGCCACCGCACCGGACCGCGGCACCGTGCCCGCCGAGGAACTCGTCATCTACCACCAGGTCAACCACTGGTTCCAGGCCGACCACCCGGACGGCGGGAACGGCGCGCCGTGGGCCAGCCCCGCCGACGACGCCTGGCGTACGGCGGCCCGGGCCGACTTGCCCGAGGTCGCCGGCACCACCACCTCGGGCCTGCCCAAGCGGCAGCCGCAGCAGCACCTGGTGCCGGGCGGCGTCACCGTGCCGCGGCAGCGCTCGGAGCACCGCGACCCGGCACGGGTGGCCACCGCGATGGCCGCGTACGCCCGGGGGGTGGCCGGCCGCCGGCCCAATCTGATCAACAACTGACCCGACAGGGAGTGCACGTGACCGACCACCAGGATCTCGGCTGGCTGCTGGACGCCTTCGCCGAGCGCGCGACCGAGGTCAGCCATGCCATCGCCATCTCCAGCGACGGCCTGATGGTGGCCGCCACCCGGGGGCTCCCACCCGACCGGGCCGACCAGTTGGCGGCCACCGGCAGCGGGCTGGTGAGCCTGCTCCGCGGTGCGGCGGCCTTCTTCGACGCCGGCGCCGTGATCTCCAACGTCACCCAGCTCGAAGGCGGCTTCATGTTCTCCATGGCGTTCAACGACGGCGCCTCGCTGCTCGTGCTCGCCGACCCGCAGTGCGACGTCGGCAAGGTGTCCTACGAGATGACCGAGCTGGCCAACCGCATCGGCGACGCCCTGACCCCGGCGGCCCGGGCGGCCCTGAGCCGCAGCCGCTGACCCCGGCGCCCCGACGCCGAAACCCCACCCCTCACGTAGGAGCACACATGTCCCTCACCCTGTCCCGGCGCGGCCGCGCCCACACGGCGGCGCTGCTCGCCCTCGTCCTGCTCGCCGCGCCCGCGTGCGCGAACGACGAGGGCGGGGCCGGCGCCGGCGCACCCGTCAAGATCGGTCTGCTGGCGTCGCTCTCCGGCACGTACCAGGCGGTCGGCAAGGACATCCGCGACGGCTTCCAGCTCTACCTGTCCAGCCACGACGGCAAGCTCGGCGGCCGGGACGTGGAACTCGTGGTCGCCGACGAGGGCAACGGAGCGGCGACCGCGGTGCCCGCCGCCACGAAGCTGCTCAAGCAGGACCGCGTGGTCGCGCTGACCGGCGTCGTCGGCGGGGGCTCGGTGGCCGCCGTCTACCCGCTGCTCAACGAGACGAAGGTGCCGTTCGTCGGCTCCAACGGCCGGCCCGAGCTGAAGGACGTCTCCCGGGTCTGGCACACGTCCTACCTGTCCGACGAGCCGGGGGAGGCGATCGCCCAGCACGTGCGCGACGACGTGAAGGGCAGCGTCTACGCCATCGGCCCCGACTACCAGGGCGGCTGGGACGAGCTGCGCGGCTTCACCGAAGCCTTCGCCAAGGCCGGCGGCACACTGGCCAACCCGGACGGCAAGGCCACCTTCACCCCGTTCCCGGCGACCACCAACTTCACCCCGTACTTCGCGCGGATCAAGGCCTCCGGGGCGAACGCCGTCTACACGTTCTACGCCGGCAGCGCGGCCGTCGACTTCGTGAAGCAGTACGCCCAGTCCGAGGTGAAGGACCTGCCGCTCTACGCCGCCGGGTTCCTGACCGAGGGCGGGGTGCTCAACGCCCAGGGCGAGGCGGCACGCGACATCTACTCGGTGCTCAACTACTCGCCGGACCTCGACAACGCGGAGAACCGCGCCTTCGTGGCCGCCTGGAAGGCCGAGCACGACGGCTCCCCGACGACGTACGCCATGGCCTCCTACGACGCGGCGGCCGTGCTGGACCGGGCCATCGCGGCGGCCGGGGACGAGGCGACCCCCGAACGCGTCAACGCGGCCATCGGCCAGCTCGGGCAGATCGCCAGCCCGCGCGGCACCTGGCAGTTCTCGCCGACCACCCACGCGCCCGTGCAGAAGTGGTACCTGCGCCAGGTGCGCCAGGACGGCCGGGCGCTGTCCAACACCGTGGTGGGCGATCTCGCCACCGTCGGCGGGTGACGCCCGTGGCCGCCGGCATCCGGTTCGACCCGTACGTCGTCCCCGCCCTCGACGGGGTCGCCTACGGTCTGCTGGTCTTCGTCGCCGCGGCGGGGCTGGTGCTCTGCTTCGGCGTCGCCGGCATCCTGAACCTGGCGCACGGCACCCTCTACGCGATCGGCGGCTACACGGCGGCCGCCCTGCTGGACGGCGGCTGGCCGAGCCTGGCGCTGGCGCTGGCCGTCGGGGTGGTGGCCGCCACCGCGTCCGGCGCGCTGGTCGCCGGGCTGCTCACCCGGGTCGCCGCGCGCAACCACCTCACCCAGGCGCTGCTGACCTTCGGGGTGGCCCTGGCCGGCGGGAGCCTGCTGGTGAGCGCCTTCGGGCCGGACGACCCGCCGGTGCGCGTACCCGCCGCGCTGGACGGGTCGGTGGTGGTCGCCGGGCACCGCTACGCCGCGTACCGGCTGGTCTTCATCGTGGTGGCGGCGCTGCTCGCCGCCCTGATCCACCTCGTGGTGCGCCGCACCCGGGCCGGGATGCTGGTCCGCGCCGCCGTCGACGACGCCGAGATGGTCGCCGTCCTCGGGGTGAGCCCGGCCCGGATCCGGGTCGGCGTGCTGGCGGCCGCCGGGGCGCTGGCCGGCGCGGCGGGGGTGCTCGGCGCGCCGATCATCGGCCCCGGGCCGGACACGGCCGACGCCGTGCTGCTGCTGTCGCTGGTGGTGGTCGTCCTCGGCGGTCTCGGCTCGATGGTCGGCACCCTGCTCGCCGCGCTGGCCGTCGGGCAGATCCAGACCCTGGGCGTCGCGCTCGCCCCGTCCGCCGCCCCGTTCCTGCTCTTCGCCGCCATGGCGGTGGTGCTGGCGGTGCGGGCGCGGGGCCTGGCCACGGTCCGGAGGGCGACGTGAGGCGGGGAGCCGTCCGGGCGCTGCGCCGCGGCGTCGCCGCGCTGGTCGTGGTCGCCCTGGTGCTGGCGCCGTGGACGGTCGACGACTACACCGTCGCACTGCTCGCCCGCACCCTGGCGCTCGGCCTGGTGGCGGTGAGCGTGGCGCTGCTCACCGGCGTCGCCGGGCTGCCCACCCTCGGCCAGACCGCACCCTACGCGGCGGGCGCCTACGCCAGCGCGGTCGTCGGCAGCCATCTCTCCGACGTCGGCCTCGTGCACCTGGCCGTCGCGGCGGCGGCCGGGGCGGCGCTGGCCGCGGTGACCGTGCCGCTGGTGGTCTCCGCGCGGGGTGTGGTGCTCCTGATGATCACCCTGGCGGTCGGCGAACTGGCGGTGACCGTCGTGGGGCGCTGGCGGTCGGTGACCGGCGGCACCGACGGGCTGGCCGGCGTCGCCGCGTCCCGGCCACTGTGGGGGCTGCCGGTGCTGGCCACCGACCGGGCGCGTTACGTCTACACCCTGGTGGTCGTCGCGGCGCTGGTCGGCGTGGTGCTGCTGGTGCTGCGCACCCGGGTCGGGCTGCTGCTGCGGGCCGGCCGGGACGACGAGGCGCGGCTGCGGGCCAGCGGCCACCGGGTGCCGGCCCACGTGGCCGGCGTGCACGTCGCCGCCGGGGCGGTCGCGGGCGCCGCGGGTTCCCTGCTCGTGGTGGCCCAGCAGTTCGTCTCCCCGGCCGACTTCGGTTTCGACACCTCCGCCCTGCTGCTGCTCGGCGTGGTGATCGGCGGCACCGCCTCGGTCGGCGGCGCGCTGGTCGGCGCCGCGCTCGTCGTGGCCGCTCGGGACTGGCTGTTCGGCGTGCTCCCCGGGCAGGCGCCGCTGGTGCTCGGGCTGGCGTTCGTCGCCGCCGTCTACCTGCTCCCCGACGGCGGGCGCCGACCGAGGGTACGCGGCCGGCTGCTCCCGGCCGTCCCGGCCCGCCGTCCCGCCCCGGAGAGCCCGACGCCGACGGGAGTACGCGCATGACCCCGCTGCTGTCCGCTGAGGGGATCACCGTCCGCTACGGATCGCTGGCCGCGCTGGACGGCGTCGACCTGCGGATCATGCCGGGCCAGCGGCACGCCCTGATCGGGCCGAACGGCGCCGGCAAGACGACACTGCTGGACGTGCTCGGCGGGTCCACCCGGGCCGGCCGCGGCCGGGTGCTGCTGGCCGGCCGGGACGTCACCCGGCTGGGGCCGGCCGCCCGGGCCCGCCGGGGGGTCGGCCGGATCCACCAGCGCCCCGCCGTCTGGTCGACGCTGACCGTGCGGCAGAACGTGCTGGTCGCCGCGCTGCCGCGGGCGGTGCGGCCGGGCCGGTGGCACCCGTCGGCGCGGCGGCGGGCGGCCGCGCGGACGGCCGACGCGCTGCTGGCACGGGTCGGCCTCACCGAGATCGCCGCGATCCCGGCCGGGCACCTGGCGCACGGGCAGCGCCGGCAGGTCGAGATCGCCATGGGGCTGGCCGGCCGGCCCCGGCTGCTGCTGCTCGACGAGCCGGCCGCCGGGCTGTCCGCCGTCGAGGTCGGGTGGCTCATGGAGTTCCTGCGGACGCTGCCCCGGGCGGTCGCCGTGCTGCTGGTCGAGCACCGGCTGGACCTGGTCTACGCGCTCTGCGACACGGTCACCGTGCTGCGCGACGGGCGGACGCTGGCCACCGGGACGCCGGCCGAGATCCGCGCCTCCGGTCCGGTCCGGGAGGCGTACGCCGAGGGGGTGGCCTGATGCTGCGGATCGACGGGCTCTGCGCCGGCTACGGGGGCGGCACCGTGCTGCACGAGGTGAGCCTCGACGTGCGCACCGGCACCGTCCAGGCGGTGGTGGGCCGCAACGGCGCCGGCAAGAGCACGCTGGTGCACAGCGTGGCCGGCCTGGTGCGGCCGTACGCCGGCCGGATCGAGATCGGCGGCGTGCAGGTCGCCGGCCGGCAGCCGCACCGGATCGCCCGGTCCGGTGTCGGCCTGGTCCCGCAGGGCCGGCGGGTCTTCTCCCGGTTGACCGTGGCCGAGCACCTGGTCCTGGCGGCCGCGCCGTGGCGGGCCGCGACGCCCGGCGGCGAGGGCTGGACGGTGGCCCGGATCCTGGAGCTGCTGCCCCGGCTCGGGTCCCGGTTGCGCCACCGCGGCGATCAGCTGTCCGGCGGTGAGCAGCAGATGCTGGCCATCGCCCGGGCCCTGCTGGGCCAGCCCCGGCTGCTCCTGCTGGACGAGCCGTGCGAGGGCCTCGCCCCCGACCTGGCGGCCCGGGTGCGGGAGCTCGTCGACACGCTGGCCCGGACCGGGCTGACCGTGCTGCTCGTCGAACAGCAGCTCCGGCACGCCGTCGAGGTGGCGGACCGGATCGCGGTGCTGGAGTACGGCCGGGTCGTCTACGACCGGCCGGTGCACGAGGTCCGGGCCGACCCGGACGTCCTGGCGGCGATGCTCAGCGTCGCCGCGGTCGGTGAGCCGTCGGCTCCCCGACCGGTGTCCGGGCTCTGGTCCGACGCCGGGCACTGACCCGACCCGCAGCGACAGGGATGAGGAACGATGCCGACCCACGTCCATGACACCGACTACGCCTTCGACAACGGCGCTCCGGACGCCGTGCCCCAGATGCGGGCGCTGGAGTCCTTCCTGGATCCGATCACGGCGCGCCGGATCGCCCCGCCGGTGCTCGCGCCCGGCGGCGTGTGCTGGGAGGTCGGCGCCGGCGGCGGCTCGGTCGCCCGGAGCCTGGCCCGGGCGGTCGGCCGGGGCGGCCGGGTGCTGGCCACCGACCTCGACACCGGGCACCTCACGGCCACCGGCAACCTCGACGTACGCCGGCACGACGTGCGCACCGAGCCGCCGCCCGGCGACGCCTTCGACCTGATCCACGCGCGCCTGGTGCTGCTGCACCTGCCGGAGCGGCGGCGCGTGCTGTCCTCGCTGGCCGGTGCGCTGGCCCCGGGCGGGTGGCTGGTGGTCGAGGAGTTCGACTGCACGGCGCCGCTGCGGGTGCTGACCGCGCCGAGCGACGACGCGGCGAAGCTCTTCGCCCAGGTGACCGACGCGATGCTCGACATCCTCCAGAGCCACGGCGCCGACCTGGCCTGGGCGCAGGACGTGCACGGCGAGCTGGTGGCGGCGGGGCTGGACGAGGTGGACACGGTCGTCCACGCGCAGAGCTGGCCCGGCGGCTCCCTCGGGGCGTCGCTGTACGGGACGAACTCCCGGCAGCTGGAGCCGGAGCTGCTCGACGCCGGATTGTCGCCCGGTCAGCTGGAGGCGTTCCGCCGGCTGCTGCGGGACCCGGGGTTCGCCGTGATGTCGTACCAGTTCGTGTCGACCCGGGGACGGCGGCCGGCGGGGCGGTGAGCGCCGTCGCGCCGCTACTGCCCGAGGAACTCCTCGATGACCGTGGCCAGCCGCACCGGGGTCTCGTACATGGCGTAGTGGCCCGCGTTGGCGAGCACCTCGAGCCGGGCGTTGGGGTAGTGGCGCAGCCAGGTCTCGCGCATCGTTTCGGCGCCCAGCGCGGGGTCGTGCTCGCCGACGACGGCGAGCGCCGGCACCGGGTTGCCCTTCACGTCGTCGGTGAAGTCGGTCCGCGCCCAGGCGGTGAGGTACGCGCCGAACGCCTCCGGCGTGGAGTGGGCGAGGGAGAACCGGACCATCTCGTCGAGCCAGCGGCCGGACAGCCGGTTGCCGGTGGTCAGGTCGATGATCGCGCGCCGGTTGGCCGGCTCGGCCGCGGCCCCGTCGAACAGCGTCCAGCCCTGGAGGTCGAACGGCACGCCGCTCGCCGGGACCGGGCTGATGCCGACGAGGTGGCTCACCCGCCCGGGGGCGTCGGCGAGGACCCGCTGGGCGGCGCTGCCGCCCATGGAGTGCCCGACCACCGAGAAGCTGTCCCAGCCGAGGGAGTCGACCAGCGCCAGGGCGTCGCGGGAGATCTCGGCCATGGTGTGCTCGCCGGCGACGTCGGTGCGCGCGCCGTAGCCCCGGTAGTCCGGGAACGCCCAGGTGAAGCGCTCGACGTCGATCAGCTCCGGCAGCCAGCCCCAGCCCTTCGCCGAGCCGAACCACCCGTGCAGGGCCAGCACCCGGTGCGCTCCGTGACCCACGGTGCGGTGGCTGATCGTCATGTGCGGGACCCCTTCCACTGGTGCGGCGTGGCGACAGTGAACGGCCTGAGGCCGCGGCGGGGGAACACCGGCGTCGGATAGGCGACGCCCCACCGCGGCCCGAGGTGACCGCCCGCCCGGTCGGGGGTGGACGGTCACCTCGCGGTCGGACGAGGATCAGATGAGGCCGCCCATGGCCGGGTCGCTGATGCTGGGCTTGCCGTTCTCGACGTGACCGGCGTACCGGACCGCGAACGCGGCGTCGGCGGAGACCGTCACGGTGAGGTCGTACCAGCCGTGCGCCCGGGACAGCGACCACGACGGCGAGGCCGTCTCACCCGGCTTGAGCGACAGCCTGGTGCGCTTCGACTGGTAGCGGTCCGCGACGGTCACCTCGACCCGCTTCGCGCCCCGGTTCACCAGGGTCAGGCCGACGTGGTGGTCGCGCTCGTCGTACCGCGCCCGGACGTCGACGCCGGCACCCGTGCCGCCGGTGAAGCGGCGGAAGAAGCCGTTGGGGCCGTGCACCTCGAGGTCGTACCCGGCGGTGGCGTCCCAGGTGTCGCTCACCTGCCGGCCCGGCTCCACCGTGTAGGTGCGCGGCGGCTGGGCCGGGTCGGCCGAGCGGACCCCGAAGACGCCGGTGGCGCCGCCGGAGTTGCGGAAGTCGAGGTGGAACGAGGTGCCGGCGGCCCGCCCGTCCACGTGCAGGGTGTACGGGAGGGCCCGGGCGGGCCGTACCCCCCGCTCCTGGCGGGGCAGGCGCTCCTCGGCCGGCGGCACCGGCACCTCGTCGGGCTGGCGGGTGAGGTCGACCGGCTTGAGGTCGGCGGTGTCGGGCAGCTTCACCCGCGGCGAGGCGTTCGGGGTCCGGAAGTCGAACGCGCTGGTCAGGTCGCCGACCACCGCGCGGCGCCAGGGCGTGATGTTGGACTCGACCAGGTCGGCCCTGCCCTTGGCGAACCGGGTCTCCAGGAAGCGGATCAGCGAGGTGTGGTCGAACACCTGCGAGTTGACCCAGCCGCCGCGGGTCCACGGCGAGACGACGATCATCGGCACCCGGATGCCGAGGCCGTACGGGCCGGCGGCCCGCCGGGCGTCACCGGGGAAGACCTCGTTGGTGGTGGGCACGGTGGACAGGCCCTCGGCGCGGCTCTGCGGCGGCGTCGGCGGCACCAGGTGGTCGAAGAAGCCGCCCTCCTCGTCGTACGTGATGAACAGGGCCATCTTGCTCCACACCTCGGGGTGGCTGGCCAGGATGTCGACGACCTGGGACATGTACCAGGCGCCGTAGTCGGGACCCCAGTTCGGGTGCTCGCTGTAGGCCTCCGGCGCGACGATCCAGGAGACCTGCGGCAGCGTGCCGTTCGCCACGTCCCGCCGGAAGTCGGCCAGCAGCGCCTCGGGGGAGCGGTCCTGCTTCGAGATCTCGGTCCCGGTCTTCGCCCGGTCCGCCAGCGGGTTGCCGGGCCGGGCGTTCTGGTACTGGTGGAAGTAGAGCAGCGAGTTGTCCCCGTAGTTGCCGATGAACGGGTCCCCGGTCCAGCCCCAGTAGCCCTCGGCGGTCAGGCCCAGGCCGACGTCCTGGTAGACCTTCCAGGACACTCCGGCGCGCTCCAGCCGCTCCGGGTAGGTGGACCAGTCGTAGCCCGCCTCGGCGTTGTCGATGACCGGGCCGCCGCCCTTGCCGTCGTTGCCGACCCAGCCGGTCCACATGTGGTAGCGGTTGGGGTCGGTCGAGGCCAGCACCGAGCAGTGGTAGTTGTCGCAGACGGTGAAGGCGTCGGCGAGCGCGAAGTGGTACGGCAGGTCGCCGCGGGTGTGGTGGGTCATGGTGACCACGCCCTTGTTGGGCACCCACCGGTCGTACCGGCCGCCGTTCCAGGCGCCGTGGGTGTCGGCCCACCCGTGCGGCGGGTCCGGCAGGAAGGTCTGCCCGAGGTCCGGCACCTCGGGCCGGAAGGGCAGCAGGTCGGTGGAGCCGTTCGGCTGGTGCCAGACGCTCCGGCCGGAGGGCAGCGTCACCGGGTGCGGGTCCGCGAAGCCCCGGACCCCGCGCAGGGTGCCGAAGAAGTGGTCGAAGGACCGGTTCTCCTGCATGAGGAAGATGACGTGCTCGACGTCCTCGATCGAACCGGTCCGGTTGTTCGCCGGGATGGCGAGGGCCTTGCTGAAGTCCACCGGCAGGGCGGCCGCCGCCACCGGAGCGCTCATCATCTTCAGGAAATTTCGACGGTCAACACTTGCCATGACAGAGCACCACCTGACTGACGCCGAACGATTGGCGGGTGGCACGCTATTGGCGCCAGATGGATCTCACGTGTCCGGAACGAGAGCGTTGCGCCAACGCCGTAAGATCCACGCACCCTGGCGAGTCCTCGCCTCCGCCCCCTCCGGAGCCCGCATGTCCGAGCCGCAGGACACCACCCCCGACGTACCGGAGGCGAGCCGGCCCCGACGGCGCTGGCTGCTGCCGGCGGCCGGTCTCGCCGCGGCCGTCGCGGTGGCGTTCGCCGTGGTCGCCGTGACCGGGCCCGGTCCGGAGCGACCGGCGGCCCGCGCCGTCGCCGCGCCGACGTCGCTGCCGCCGAGCACCGAGACCGCCACCCCGAGCGCCGTTCCGGTCCCGGCGAGCCCGACGGCCACGCCCGCCCGCGCGTCGACGCCGACGCGGCGGCCCGCGCCGGCCCGGTCGACCACGGGCGCCGCCCCGCGGCCCCGCGCGACGACCCGCACCCCACGGCCGAGCTGCACCCGGGCCGGCGTGGTGGACGTGGTCCAGGTGTTCACCGACGGCGTGGTGAAGGTCGCGGCCCGGACCGACGGCGAGTGGACCGACCAGCTCTGCCCGGGCGAGCGCATCCGGGTCTTCTGGGCCACCTACCGCCGCACCGCCGACGGCGGCGCGACGCTGTACCGGTCCCAGGTCCGCTACCTGGACCGGTCGTCGCCGACCTGGACCATGCACCTGGTCACCCCGGACACCTGCGGGCCCTGGTACGTGGTGTCCGGCGGCGCGAGCATCCCGCAGACCCTGAAGCCGGGCGTGGTGCCCTTCGGTGGCAGCAAGATGCACTGGGAGACCGGCGAGCACTGCTGACGGTGTGACGGAACGAGCGCGTTCCGACCGTCCGGCGTCAGCGCAGCGGGCCGTCCCCTGGGCCGTTCGGGTCGTCGACCAGGTGCACGGCGGCCTCCTCGGCGCTGGCCGCGCCCCCGTCGATGCCCGCGTCCCAGGCGACCGAGTCCGCCTGCTCGTCCTCGCCGAGGCCCGCGTCGTCGGCCACCAGGCGTCCGGTGCGCGCCTCCCGCTCGTAGCCCCGGCGGGTCAGCTCGTCCTCGTCGTCGGTCGCCTCGGCGTACGGGTCGAGGTCCGGCTCCTCCTGGGCGAGCAGCTGCGCGAGGGACTCGCCGGCCCGCTCCTCGGCGGGCGTGGTGCCGAACCGGTTCGCCCCGCTCCAGTGGTCGGCGGCGGCGATGCCGGTGTCGAGGGGGTCGCCCGTCCGGTCGTCGTCGAGGGTGTCCGAGGCGTCCAGGACGCCGTCGTCCTCGGCCACGTTCCACTCGTCCGCGATGTCGGTCCGCTCGGTCTGGCTCATGGCGATCCTCCCTGGTCAACGCCCCGTGCTGCCATCCAGCCTAGAACCGTCGCCCGGGCCGGCGACGACACGGGGGTCGGTCACAGCCTCCGGCCCCGGGCGTCGCGGGCGACGATCCCGTCCAGGGGTTCGCCGGGGGCGAGCACCCCCGGGTCGAACCAGAAGATCACCAGCCGGGGGTCCTCGCTCCACCGGGCCAGCCGGGCCTCGACGTGGCGGCCGTCGACGGTGCCGACGATCCGGGCGGCCGGCCCCACGAAGTACCCGAAGGTGGGTACCGGGACGGCGGAGGGCACCCGTGCCTGCGGGTCGTAGCCGATCTGGTGGAACCCCGGCCGGCGGTCGCTGCCGGCCACGTCGTTGACCAGGTAGTCGGTGGTCAGCTCCCCGGCGGGGGAGCGCCGGCCGGCGGCCAGGCCGATCGTCACCCCGGGCAGCTCGGGGACGTCGACGGGCACCACGTAGAAGACCCGCTCGTCGGCGCCGTACCGGATGCCGCTGCCCACCACTGCCCCGACCGGTCGGGGCCGCAGTTCCGTCGGAGCGGGGTCGGCGGTCGCCGTCGGCGCGACGACGGGCGCCGTGGCGACCGGCGCCGGCAGTGGCGGCTCCGGCGCGCGGCTCCGCGCCACGGTGCCACCGACGCCGATGACCACCGCGGCCACCGCCACCGCGACCGCGCCGGTCCCGGCGACGCGCCGGCGGCGGCGCACCCGCCGGCCCTCGCGCATGATCACGGCGAGGTCGGGACCGTTCCGGTCGGCCCGCTCGGCCGCCCGCATGGCCCGGCGCAGCTCGTCCACCTCGTTCATCGCCGCGTCCCCTGCGGCTCGGGCGCGGTGAGGCCCGCGCTGCGCAGCTTCTCCAGGGCGCGGGAACCGGTGCTCTTGACGGTGCCCACCGAGACGTCGAGTTCGCGGGCCACCTGGGCCTCCGGAAGGTCGAAGTAGTGACGCAGCACGACGACGGCCCGCTCGCGCGCGGTGAGCGTGCCGAGGATGGCGAGCAGCCAGCGCCGGGTCGCCACCTCGTCCGCCACGTCGCCGCCGTGCGGCTCCGGGAGGTCCTCGGTGGGGTACTCCCGGATCGGCCGCCGCCAGGCGTCCACGAGATGGTTCACGAGCACCGACCGGGCGTAGCCGTAGGCGTCGCCGTTGCGGACCCGCGACCACGACGCGTAGGTGCGGACCAGCGCGGTCTGGGCCGCGTCCTCGGCCTGGTGATGGTTGCCCGTCATCAGGAAGGCGGCGTGCACCAGCCGCGCGGACGCCGCCGTGGCGAACTCGACGAACTCCGCGTCACCCCGGGCCATGCCCGCCCTCTCCACGTCCCACCTGGTACAGGACGGGTGAGGCGGGCGAAAGGTTGAGTCCCCGCCGGACCAACTTTGGCACCGGGCCACCCGTCCTCCTCCCTGCGCACCACCGACGGCGAGGGAGACCGACGATGACGAGAACCGTGGACCGGGCTCGCGGTGGCGGGACGATGCTACTGCTGGTCACGCTGGTGTCCGGCTGCGCGCCGCCCGCGTCCGGCCGGGCCGCCGGCGCGCCGCCCGCCGCTCCGGCCGCCACCGCGCGGGCGGCGGCGCCGGCGTCCGCCCGGCAGCCTCCGGTCCGGATCGGCTATGCCGGCCACGGCCACGGCCGATGGCGGTTCGCCGCCGCGGAGCCCGCCACCCCGAGGAGTATGCGCCGGCTGCTGCGTTACCGGGTCGCGGTGGAGGGCGACATCCACGGGGTGCCGCCGGCCGACTTCGGCGCGGAGGTCGCCCGCATCCTGAACGACCCGCAGGGCTGGACCGCGGACGGCAGCCTCGCCCTGCGCCGGGTCGGGCGGGACCAGCCGGCCGACTTCACCGTCTACCTCGCCACCCCCGGCACCCGCGACGAGCTGTGCCAGGACCGGCCGGACGGCTACACCTCCTGCCGCCACGGCGACCGGGTGGTGCTCAACGTCGCCCGCTGGGCCGGCGGTGTGCCGGGCTACGGCGCGGGCCTCGCCACCTACCGCCGGTACATGGTCAACCACGAGGTCGGCCACCGGCTCGGGCACGGGCACGAGCGGTGCCCGGGACGGGGCCGGCCGGCGCCGGTGATGCAGCAGCAGACCCTGGGCCTGCACGGCTGCACGCCCAACGCGCTGCCCTACCCGCACGGCCGGCGCTACAGCGGACCGCCGGGGGCGTACGCCGACCCGGTGCCGCCCCGCGAGCGCGGCCGGCCCGACTGAACCGGGCGGGGACCGCGCGTGGTGGGGGTCGGCCGGCGGGGGTGCTTTAGTAGACGCCATGCCCAACCCCGCGATCCTCACCGTCGACGACGACCCGGCCGTCTCCCGGGCGGTCGCCCGCGACCTGCGGCGCCGCTACGGCGACCGCTACCGGGTGGTGCGGGCCGACTCCGCCGAGGCGGCGCTGGAGGCGCTGCGCGAGCTGAAGCTTCGCGGCGAGCAGGTGGCGGTGCTGGTCGCCGACTACCGGATGCCGCAGATGAACGGCATCGAGTTCCTCGAGGCCGCCATGGACCTCTTCCCCACCGCGCGCCGGGTGCTGCTCACCGCGTACGCCGACACCGACGCCGCGATCAACGCGATCAACGTGGTCGACCTCGACCACTACCTGCTCAAGCCGTGGCACCCGCCGGAGGAGAAGCTCTACCCGGTGCTGGACCAGCTGTTGGAGTCGTGGACGGCCGGCGCGGCCACGGCCACGGCCGAGCTGCGCGTGGTCGGGCACCGCTGGTCCGCACCGTCGTTCAAGGCCCGGGACTTCCTGGCCCGCAACCTGGTGCCGTTCCGCTGGGTGCTCGCCGACGAGGCGGAGGGCGCCGAGCTGCTCGCGGCGGCCGGGGTGACCGCGAACGACGTACCCCTGGTCGTGACGGCCGACGGCAAGTCGCTGGTGCAGCCCACGACGGCCGACCTGGCCGCGCAGGTCGGGCTGGCCACGACGCCGGCCGCGGAGTTCTACGACCTGGTGGTGGTCGGCGCGGGCCCGGCCGGGCTCGGCGCCGCCGTCTACGGCGCCTCCGAGGGGCTGCGGACGGTGCTCATCGAGCGGCGGGCCACCGGCGGCCAGGCCGGGCAGAGCAGCCGGATCGAGAACTACCTGGGCTTCCCGGACGGCGTCTCCGGCCTCCAGCTGACCGATCGGGCCCGCCGGCAGGCGCTGCGGTTCGGCGCCGAACTGCTCAGCGCCCGCGAGGTGGTGTCCCTGGAGGACGCCGGTGGGGCGCGGGTGCTGCGGTTCGCCGACGGCAGCAGCGTCGCCGCGCACACGGTGGTGCTGGCCACCGGCGTCTCCTACCGGATGCTGCCCGCGCCCGGACTGGCCGAGCTGACCGGCCGGGGCTGCTTCTACGGCTCGGTGGCCAGCGAGGCGCCGAGCTGCTCGGGGGAGGACGTCTACATCGTCGGCGGCGCGAACTCCGCCGGCCAGGCCGCCGTGCACTTCTCCCGGTACGCCCGCCGGGTGCACCTGCTGATCCGCGGTGACGACCTGACCCGCTCGATGTCCAGCTACCTGATCGAGCAGATCGCCCGGATCGACACCATCGAGGTCCACCCGCACACCGAGGTGGTAGGCGGCGCCGGCCAGGAGCACCTGGAGGAGGTGACCCTGCGCGACACCCGCACCGGAGCGACGCGGCGGGTCGACACCTCGTGGCTGTTCGTGTTCATCGGCGCGGAGCCGCACACCGACTGGCTCGACGGCGCGGTCGCCCGGGACAGCCGGGGCTTCGTCCTCACCGGGCCGGACCTGACCCGGGGAGGCCGGCGGCCGGCCGGCTGGGCCCTGCCCCGCGACCCGTACCACCTGGAGTCCAGCATGCCCGGCGTCTTCGCCGCCGGTGACGTGCGGGCCGAGTCGGTGAAGCGGGTGGCCTCGGCCGTGGGCGAGGGCGCCATGGCGGTCTCGCTCGTGCACCGCTACCTGGAGGCACAGTGAGCGCGAGGAGTGAGCCGGGTCTGCGAGCCCCGCAGTCGCGAACCAGGGAGGCACAGTGACCACCGAACCGGACCGGCTCAGCCCGGACGACCTGCGGCGTCTCTTCCTCTTCGAGTCGCTCACCCCGGAGCAGCTCGCGCACCTGGCCGAGCACGGCCGGGTGGAGCAGCGGCGCGCCGGCGAGGCCGTCTACGTCGAGGGCGAGCCGGCGAGTTGCTTCTACGTGCTGCTGCACGGCACGGTGACTCTGCACCGCCGGGTCCAGGGTGACGAGATCGAGATCAGCCGGACCAGCCAGCCCGGCGTCTACGGCGGCGCCATGCAGGCGTACGTGGGCGACCTGGCCGAGCAGCGCTACCAGAACAGCCTCTTCGCGGTGACCGACTGTGACGTCTTCGCGCTCCCCGCCCAGATCATCGCCGACGCGATGCGCAGCTGGTTCCCGATGGCCACCCACCTGCTGGAGGGGCTGTTCATCGGGATGCGCAACACGCAGACCATCGTGGGCGAGCGGGAACGGCTGCTGGCCCTGGGCGCTCTCTCGGCCGGGCTCACCCACGAACTCAACAACCCGGCGGCGGCCGCGGTGCGGGCCACCTCGGCGCTGCGCGGCCGGGTCGCCAAGATGCGGCACAAGCTCGCCATGATCGCCGACGGCCGGCTCGACGGCCGGCGCCTGCACGACCTGGTCTCCCTGCAGGAGGAGGCGGTGAAGCGGGCGGCCGCCGCGCCGGCACTGACCCCGCTCGCCGCCAGCGACGCGGAGGACGAACTGGCCGACTGGCTCGACGAGCGCGGCGTGCGGGGCGCCTGGGAGCTGGCCCCGACGCTGGTCGCCGGGGGCATCGACACCGGCTGGCTGCGTCAGGTGGACGCCGCGGTCGGCGCCGACGACCTGGAGTCGGCGATCCACTGGATCACCTACACCATCGACACCGAACTGCTCATGGGCGAGATCGACGACGCGGTCACCCGCGTCTCCGGGCTGGTCGGCGCCGCGAAGCAGTACTCCCAGCTGGACCGGGCGCCCTACCAGACGGTCGACGTGCACGACCTGCTCGACGCCACCCTGGTCATGCTCCAGGCCAAGATCCCGTCCGGCGTCCGGGTGGTGAAGGAGTACGACCGGAGCGTGCCCGCCGTTCCCGCGTACGCCGCCGAGCTGAACCAGGTGTGGACGAATCTCATCGACAACGCGCTCGGCGCGATGGGCGGCACCGGCACGCTGACCATCCGGACCGGCCGCAAGGAGGACCGGCTGGTCGTGGAGGTCGGCGACACCGGCGGCGGCATCCCGTCGGAGATCCGGCCGCGCATCTTCGAGCCGTTCTTCACCACGAAGCCCGTCGGCGAGGGCACGGGCCTCGGGCTGGACATCTCCTACCGGATCGTCGTGAACAAGCACCACGGCGACATCCGGGTGCGGTCGGAGCCGGGCGACACCCGGTTCGTCGTGCTGCTGCCGCTGACGCCGGCCTGACCCGGGCGCGGTCGGGTCAGAACAGCGTCGACGGGGCCACCGGCGCGGGCTCGGGCAGCGGCGCGACCTCGGGCAGGCGCGCCCGGACCTGGTCGTGGAAGCGGCGGGCGAGGTCGGGCGCGTCGGCGTTGTCCGGGGTGTGCACGAACACGGTGGGGGAGCGGCCCTCGCGCAGCCAGCCGGTCACCACGTCGAGCCACGTCTGCCAGCCCTCGACCGTGCGTGCCGGGTCGTCCCGGCCGAGGTAGCGGACGATGGGCCGGTCGGTCAGCGCCCGGGTCCGCAGCGGGGTGCGCGGCTTCTTCAGCCATGCCTCCCGCTCCGCGTCGCTGGTCGGCGGGGTGCGGAAGAACGCGGTGGTGTCGAAGGGGATCCACTCGGCGTCGACCCGGGCGAGGGTGTCCTCCAGGGCGCGTGCCGCGCCGGCCTCGGTGAAGAAGGCGGGGTGGCGGACCTCGACGGCGTACCGGTGGGTGGTGGGCAGGCCGCGCAGGAAGCGGGCCAGCGTGGGCACGTCGCCGGGGCCGAACGAGCCCGGCAGTTGCACCCAGAGGGTGTGTGCCCGCGGGCCGAGAGGTTCGACGGCGTCGAGGAAGGCCCGCAGCTCCGCGTCGGCGCCGGTGAGCCGGCGCTCGTGCGTGACGACCTTCGGCAGCTTGGGCACGAAGCGGAAACCGGGATCGGTCTGCCGGGCCCAGGACGCGACCGTCTCCCGGGACGGGGTGGCGTAGAAGGTGGTGTTCCCCTCGACCGCGGTGCACCACTCGGCGTAGGCGCGCAGCCGCTCGTGGGCCGGCAGCGGGTGCGCCAGGTAGCGACCCTGCCAAGCCTTGTGCGTCCACATGGCGCAGCCGACGTGCAGGCGCATCCGGTCCCTCCCACCGTTCGACCGCCCGGCGCGCCACCCGCGCCGCGGCAAACGGTATCCGGGGCCCGGGCGGCCGGCGCCTCGGGTCCGTTCAGCCGCGACCGGTGCCGTCCGCGAGCAGCCGCCCCGCCGTCCGGCGGCGTTGCTGCTTCACCAGGTAGAGCCGCTGGTCGGCGACGTGCAGCAGCCGGTCGAAGGTGTCCCCGTCGTAGGGGGCGGTGGCCGAGCCGACGCTGACGCCGGCCAGCCCGCGCACGGCCGCCTCGATCCGGGCCGCCGCGGCCCGCGCCGATTCCCGGTCGGCGTCGGACAGCACCACCACGAACTCGTCGCCGCCGATGCGGGCGAGGGCGTCCTCGGCCCGCAGCACGTTCCGGGTCGCCGCGACCACCCGGCGGAGCAGGTCGTCGCCGGCGGCGTGCCCCAGACGGTCGTTCACCAGCTTGAAGTCGTCCAGGTCGAGGCAGAGCAGCGACGGGCCGGGTCGGCAGCCGGCGTGGAACAGGAACGTGGCCAGCTCGGCCAGGCCGCGCCGGTTCAGCGCGCCGGTGAGCGGGTCCAGGGACGCCAGGGCGCGCAGCTGGGACCGCTGCCGGGCGAGGGTCCGGGTCTGCGTCGAGCAGACCGAGGCCAGGACCAGCATGCCGGCCAGGTAGACGAACACGTGACCGGCGGGGGCCGGCGGCCCGGCGAAGGCGACGACGAGGTACGACCCGACGGTGAGCACCTCCAGCCCCACCATGAGCCGCAGGTGCGGTGTGTAGCCGGCGACGAACACGGACGTGGTCACGAACCCCAGCGCGGCCGGCGACGTCACGCCGCCGTCCCAGTACGCGCCGAGCGCCGCCATCACCAGCGTGATCATCAGGAGGGTGAACGAGACGCGGTAGCTGGACGCCTTGCTGGTCACCCGGGTGGCCGCCCACGTGCCGACGACACCGGCGGCCAGGCCGCAGCCGTACGCCGTCAGCATCAGCTCCCGGTTCGGCGCGCCGAGGGTCAGGAGGCAGTAGACGACGGCGACCGAGTGGGAGACGGCGTGGAGGGCCGCGCTGACCAGGGTGCGGCGACGGCGCTCTCTCATCCCGCCGTCCACCGTGCTCCCGGCCCTCGGTCGCCCGCAGCCGTGCGGGCACGGCGTCGTTCAGCCGGCGGGATCGCGCCGACCGCCGGTGTGGACGCCACTCGGATGAGGCAGCTCACCACGTCGAAATTCAATGACCTGCATCAACCGGCAGTCAAGAGACGAGTCGTTAACCAGCCGTTCATATTACGTACGGGAGCGCCCAGATCACGCTCGGCTGACGGCGGGCGCCGGCACCAGTGGGTGCCGGCGCCCGATGGTCACCGCCTGGCGTGTTCCTTCGCCATCTGCGGGCGTTCCCCCTTGCCGACCCGCCGCAGCGCGTCGCGCAACTGCTCCTCGGACATCTTGGAGTTCCCCTCGATGCCCGCGTTGTGGGCCTGCTGCCGCAGCTCGTGCAACCGATCGCGGTCACCCATGTCGAGCTCCCTCCGTGGGCTGGCGCGGGCGGCTCCGCGCGCCACTCCGGCATCGGCTTCCCGGACCGGCCGGGAACAAACGGCCGCTGCCCTCACCGGCGCCCGCCGCCGCGCGTGATGACGCTGAACTGGCCCTGCGACTCCATCCGGACCTCCTTCACGTCGGTGAGGTCCTCGACGCCCTGCTGCCGGAGCTGGGCGTACAGCTCGTCCTCGGTGACCAGCTCGCGGCGCATGTTGCGGCGCAGCATGCGCCCGTCGCGCACCAGCACGAGGGACCCCGGCTGGATGATCCGGGCCACGGCGGGAAAGCGGTACGCCAGCAGGTCGAGCAGGTACGCCCATCCGATGATCACGGCGACCAGCACCACTCCGTCCGTGATCGAGGTGTAGTCGGCCGCCATGGCGTTCTGGGCGGCGTCGGCGATCAGCACGATGACCAGCAGGTCGGTCATGCCGGTGCTGCCGCTCTCGCGCTTCAGGAGCACCCGCAGGAGGAAGAACAGCGCCAGATAGATCGCGCTGCCCCGCACCGCGATCTCCCACAGCGGCGTGTCGGGCACCAGCAGCCTCTGCCAGTCGCTCACCCGGTGCGCCTACCCGGCGGATCCGCCGCTACACCGCCACGGGTCAGCGCCAGGGCTCGTCCGGGGTGCCGGTTCGCCGGGTGTGGTGGTCCAGCAGCCTGGACAGCAGCTCGGTAAACCGCTGTCGCTCCTCGGGTGACAGCGGAGCCAGCAGTTCGTCCTGACCCGCGGCCAGCTTCTTCTCCAGTTGCCGCAGCTGCCGCTTGCCGGCGGCGGTCAGCGAGATGATGTTCCGCCGCCGGTCGGAGGGGTCCGGGGCGCGCTCGACCAGTTCGCGGTCGGCGAGTTCGTTGACGGCCGCGACCATGTCGCTGAGGTGGATGCCGCTGCGGCGGCCCAGTGCGGCCTGGCTGGCCGGGCCGCACTCCTCCAGGGTCGCCAGCAGGCGGTAGTGGTAGCCGCGGGCGCCGACGGAGGAGAACGCCTCGGCCACCAGGCGGTGCGCGTGGTTGGCGGTCTGGGTGAGCAGCCAGCTGGGCAGGCTCTCCCACCGGGCGGGCGTCTTCTCGGCGGAGGTCGGCATGTGAGGAGTGTAACGAACCGTTCGGACGACTAACGATTGTGCTAACGTTCGGGCTTCAAACGTTAGCCGTATAAACATTCATGCGGCGAATGAATCGCTGGAGTCGAGACATGATCAAGCCGTTCCGCATCGACATCCCCCAGGCCGACCTCGACGACCTGACCGACCGGCTCGCGCGCACCCGCTGGCCCAACGAGGTCGCCGACGCCGGGTGGGACTACGGCTTCCCGTTGGCCCGGCTCAAGGAACTGGCCGAATACTGGCGCACCGGCTACGACTGGCGCGCGCACGAGGCCGAGCTCAACGAGCTACCGCACTTCACCACGGAGATCGACGGCCAGAACATCCACTTCGTCCACGTCCGGTCGTCGAAACCGGACGCGCTCGCGCTGATCCTCACCCACGGCTGGCCCGGTTCGTTCCTGGAGTTCCTCGACGTGATCGAGCCGCTGTCCCGGGACTTCCACCTGGTGGTGCCGTCCATCCCGGGTTACGGCTTCTCCGGGCCGACCCACGAGCGCGGCTGGGATGCCTTCCGGATCGCGCGGGCCTGGGCCGAACTCATGCGCCGCCTCGGATACGAGCGCTACGGAGCCCAGGGCGGCGACTTCGGCGCGGGCATCTCACTGGCGCTCGGCGCGGTGGCGCCCGAGCAGGTCGTCGGCGCGCACGTCAACTACCTGCCGACCCGGCCGGACCCGGAGGCCGACATCGAACTGTCCGAAACGGACGAGGCCCGGCTGGACACCGTCCGGCAGCTGATGGCGAACCGCCCGCCGTACCAGGCGCTACAGGCCCTCACCCCACAGACCATCGGGTACGCGTTGACCGACTCGCCGGTCGGCCAGCTGGTCTGGATCGCCGAGCGCTTCGCGCAGTGGACGGATCCCCGCTCACCGGTCAGCGACGACCGGATGCTCACCGACATCTCGCTGTACTGGCTGACCGCCACCGCGGCGTCCTCGGCCCGGCTGCACCACGACGCGGCGCGGGGGCGGGCCCTGCCGTGCCAGGTGCCGGTCGGCGTGGCGGTGTTCGCACACGACATCACCCGGTCGGTGCGACCGCTGGCCGAGCGGCTGTACGACATCAGGCACTGGTCGGAATTCGACCGCGGCGGCCACTTCGCCGCGATGGAGGTGCCGGACCTGCTCGCCGAGGACGTCCGGGACTTCTTCCTCACCCACGTCAGGTGACCCGAACGTCGGTCAGACGCCGGACGGCCAGGTCTCGGCCTCGGCGGGCGCCGGCCGGGTGGGCAGCGGCCGGACCGCCCGGGAGGTGTCGAACCAGCAGAAGGCGTCGTAGCGGTCCCCGAGCACGGTGGGCACGTAGTTGCCCTGGCTCTCCCGCTGCGGGTGGTAGACCACGCCGATGGCCCGGTGGTCGATCTCGTGGGTCAGGAGGTCGGGCCGGCCGTCGCGGGGAAAGACCAGCAGCGCCCGGTCCGGGGCGGCGGCGTGCAGGGCGTCCTCCAGCGTGTGGCGGCGTGCCGGCGGGACGGTCATCGTCTCCATGGGCGCGCCCCAGGCCGCCCCGGCGGTGACCGTGCCGGAGTGGGTGCCGAAACCGACCAGCACCACCCGCTCCGGCCCGTACCGCTCCCGGGCCAGCTGGCCGATGTTGACCTCACCCGCGTCGGCCATGTCCGTGGCCCGGGCGTCACCGACATGGGTGTTGTGCGCCCAGACCACCGCCCGGGCGCCGGGGCCGTAGTGGTCCAGGAGCCGGCCGAGGGTGTCGTCCATGTGCCGGTCGCGGACGTTCCACGACTCCCGTCCGCCCCGGACCATCGCCCGGTAGTAGCGCTCGGCGCCGGCCGCCACCTCGGCGTTCTGCCACGCGCCGAAGTGCTCTGGCCCCCCGGCCGCCGCCCGCTCGCGCAGCCCGGCCAGCAGCGCGACCACCTCCTCCTCGCAGCGGTGCGGGACCAGGCGGGTCGCGAGGGCGTACTGCTGGGGGTCCTCGTCGTACGGCTCGAAGCAGCGGTACGCGGCAAGCGCGGCCGGCACCTGCTCGGGGTCGTGCTCGCGCAGCCAGGTGAGGATCTCCCGGAGCGACTCCCAGAGCGAGTAGACGTCCAGGCCGTGGAAGCCGACCCGCTCGGCCTCGCCCACCCGCGCGTTGCGGTCCCGCAGCCAGCGGGTGAAGTCGGCGACCTCCTCGTTCGCCCACATCCAGGTCGGCCACCGCTCGAACGCCGCCAGGGCCGCGCGCGGGTCGGCCGGCGCCTCGGGGCGGCAGCGGACGCTGCGGTCCACCCGGTCGCAGTCGGGCCAGTCGCCCTCCACGGCGACGAACGAGAAGCCTTGCTCGTCGACGAGCCGGCGGGTGACGGCCGCCCGCCAGGTGTAGAACTCGTGCGTGCCGTGGGTGGCCTCGCCGAGCATCACCACCCGGGCGTCGCCGACCCGGTCCAGCAGCGCGTCCAGGCTGTCCGGGCCGGTCAGCGGGGTCGCCAGCGCGGCCACCTCGTCGTCGTAGCGTCCCATCCCGGCGCCGTACCCGCTGCCGCGCGCGCCATGCCCCGCCGCCGGGGACGCGCCCGGCCTCCCTGCGGGTGGCGGGCGCCGATCCCGCCGGTGGAACGGCCCGGTCCGGGCGACGATGAGCCGCATGGGACTTCGGGCGGGGGGCGGCCGGGACCTGCTGGAACGGCGTGAGGACGTGCGGCAGGCCAACTTCCTGGAACTCTTCGTCGACCTGGTGCTCGTGTTCGCCCTGTCCGGTGTCGTGACTCGTGTGGTCCGCGACATCATCGCCGACGACCCGGTCGTCCGCTGGCGGTCGCTGACCTACCTGCTGGTGCTGGCGATGCCGCTGATCTGGTTGTGGATCACCACCGCGCACATCACCAGCTGGTTCGACCCCCGCCGCCGCAGGATCCAGTGGCTCGTGCTGGTCAGCGCCTTCGGCCTGCTGGTGATGGCGGCGTCCCTGCCGGCCGCCTTCATCGGCCGGGGCTGGGCGTTCGTGCTGCCGTACGTGCTCCTGCTCTGCGGCCGGCCGCTCGTCCTCCTGCCGAGCCTGCGGGTTCACCCGCTCGGCCGGCTCTACCTGCGCTCGCTGCTCTGGTGCGGCGGCGGGGCGGTGCTCTGGGTCGCCGGCGCGGCCGCCAGCGGCAACGCCCGGGCCGCGCTGTGGGGGATCGCGGTGACCGTGGACATCGTCGCCGCTCAGCTCCGGTGGCCGGTGCCGGGCATGGCCCGCCCGCCGGTGAGCGCCTGGGCCATGGACAGCCGCCACCACCTGCCGGAGCGCTACCAGCAGCTGCTGTTGATCGCCCTCGGCGAGGCCGTCCTGGCCGTCGGCATCACCTTTACCAACCATCCGATCGGCCCGGACACCGCGGCCACGCTGGTGATCGCGTACGTCTCGACGGTGCTCATGTGGCGCATCTACTTCTACCGCTCCGGCCAGGTCCTCGCCGAGGCGGTGGCCGCCGCGGGAGACCGGCTGGCCGCCGGCCGCGCCACCGGTGTCGCGCACATCGTCATGGTGATCGGGATCGTGGCCACGGCCGTCGGGTTCGAGGTCGTCATGGAGCATCCCGTCGGGCGGCCCGAACCGGCCTGGCTGGCCGTGATCCTCGGCGGGCCGGCGTTCTTCCTGTACGGGCGCATCCGCTTGGAACGGGTGGTGTTCGACCGGCTCTCGATCCGGCGGGTCGTGGCCATCGCCGCCTTGGCGGTCGCCGCCGCGCCCCTGTACCTCGCCGCGCCGCTGGCCGCCGCGGTCGTGGCGCTGCTGGTCCTGCTGGGCGTCGCCGTCGCCGACGCCCGGAACGCGGCCGGCCGCCCACCGGAGCAGCCGTCCCCGGCCCAGTGACGCACCGGCGGCCCACTCCCGGAAACGGGCGGATTCCGGATCCACCGTGGGGCTCCGGAGCTGGCTAGGCTGCCGGCATGGCAGACGAGGCCGTGCCGCACGCGCCCGCCGAGCCGGCGGCCCCGTCGACCGCCGATCCCGTGGTGGCGGCGCTCCGGCAGGTGCTGGCGACGATCCCGGCGGGGTGCACCTGGCTGCTGCCGGTGCGGGCGCCGGACGGCGCGGTGGCCGACTTCCTGGTGGCCGCCGTCAGCGCGCAGGGGCGCGACGTCCACGGCCGGGGCGCCGGGCGGGTCGGCCAACCGCTCAGCACGCTGTATCCCGGCATGGTCGCCGGCCCGCTGTGGCAGGCGTACCACCAGGTGCTCGCCACCGGGGAGCCCGCCCACCTGCCCGACTTCCGGTACGCCGGCCACGGCGCGGGCGTCGTCGCCGACTCGGCCTTCGACGTGAGCGTGCACCGGGTGCTGGGCGGCCTGCTGGTCTGGTGGCAGCGGCTCGACGAGCACCGCCTCCGGCTGGCCCGCACGGAACTGCTGGGCAGCCTGGGCTGGGCGGAGTACGACCTGGTCACCGGTCGCAGCGAGTGGTCACCGGGGATGTACCGCATCTTCGAGCGGGACCCGGCGCTCGGGCCGATGTCCCGGGCCGACCAGGGCGCCGCGCTCCTTCCCGCCGACCAGGGCCTGCGGGAGGCCGCCTGGCAGACGCTGGACAGCGGCGCGGCCTCCGACGTCACGGTGCGGTTCCGCGCGGGCGGGACCGTCAAGCACCTGCGGATCCTGTCCGACGTGGCCCGCGACGAGGGCGGCGCGCCGGTGAAGGTCTACGCGGTGGTCCAGGACGTGACCGTGCGGGAGAACTCCCGGAGCGCCATCGAACAGCTCCACGACCAGTTGCGGACCCGGGAGACCACCGCGCTGGCCGAGCACCGCCTCGCCGGGCAGCTCCAGAACCTCATCCAACCGGTGCCCCGCGAGCCGGTCGCCCTGGCCGGCCTGGAGGTGCTGGTCGGCTACCTTCCGGCGGAGAGCGCCCTGCGGGTCGGTGGGGACTGGTACCACGCCGAGACGCTGCCGGACGGGTCGGTCGTGCTGGCGGTCGGCGACGTGGCCGGGCACGGGCTGGAGGCGGCCAGCGGCATGGCGCACCTGCGTTTCGCGCTGGTCGCCTGGCTGTCGATCGGCATCCGCGAGCCGGCGGCGCTGCTCGGGCACCTGAACCGGCTCTGCGGCCAACTGGCGATCACCGGCACCGCGGTGCTCGCCGTCTTCGACCCGGCGACCCGGCGCCTGGCCTGGGCGCGGGCCGGGCACCCGCTGCCGATGCTGTCCCGGGCGGGGGCGACCGGCGACCTCGGCCGGCCCGCCGGGATGCTGCTGGGCGCCGACCCCGCCGCCCGCTACCCGGTGGTCACCACCGAGCTGCGCGGCGACGACGTGCTGCTGCTCTACACCGACGGGCTGACGGAACGCCGCGCCGGGAGCCCCGGGGACCGGTTGGCGGAGGTCCGTTCGGCCCTGGCGGCGCTCTCCGGCCGGCCGGGGGCAGGATCCCTGGCCCGGCTGCGCGACGCCCTGCACCGGCCCAGCCCGGACGACGACACCTGCACCCTGGCCGTCCGCGTGCTGCCCTGACCGTCCGCGGCGGCCGGACGGATCAGCCGGCCGTCTCCCCGGGGTGCCGGAGCAGGTCGCCGACGCCGGTCAGCGCCAGCAGGGCGGCCACCGCCCCGGCGGCGTTGACCAGGTAGAGCCGGCCGTCCGCCGCCCGCGCCCGGTGGTGCGCCGCCACCAGCGCGTGGATGCCGGTGGAGTCGAGGAAGTCGACCGCGGCCAGGTCGACCACCACGACCGGAGCGCCGTCCACGGCGGCCAGCAGCGTGCCGGTCAGCCGTTCCCGGGCGGCCAGGTCGCACTCGCCGGCCAGCCGGACCACCGTCCGTCCCGGTTCGCGGGAGGTCCTCGCCTGGAAGGACGCCATGGACAGCCACGCTTTCTCGCCTGGAGCACCGGCCTGGTCGGCGCCATCATGTCACCTTTCGGGGCGCCGGTCGCCGGCCCGTGGTGCGCGGAGCCGCGTCGGCCGCGGCGCGCGGCGTCGACCGTCATCGACATCCGTTCGGCACCTCCATAGACTCCGGTCTTTCTGGTACCACGAGTCCAGGGAGGACCCACGTGTCGAGCGAAACCCGACCGCACGCCGCACCGCCGCTGCTGGCCCGTCTCGCCGGGGTGGCGGTGGTCGCCGCCGCGCTGGTCGCCACCGGAGGTGTCGCCGCCTCCGCGGCGCCCGTCCCGCCGGCGCCCACGAAGGGCCCGTGCGCGTACACGCCGACGCCGGACGAGCCGGCCGCCCGGCCGGTGCCGCTGCCGCCGGACCCCCGCCGCACGCCCGACCGGGGCACCGTCCGGGTCACGTTGCGGACCAACCAGGGGCCGATCGGGTTGACCCTCGACCGCGAGCAGGCCCCGTGCACCGTGCAGAGCTTCCTGCACCTGGCCCGGCACCGGTTCTACGACCGGACGGTCTGCCACCGGCTCACCGCGTACCCGACGCTGAAGGTGCTCCAGTGCGGTGACCCGTCGGGCACCGGCGAGGGCGGGCCGGGCTACCGGTACGCCGACGAGCTGCCCACCGACCTGCCGCCCGCGCCGACCGACCCGACCGGGGTCCGCCGCCTCTACGCCCGGGGCACCCTGGCCATGGCCAACGCCGGCCCGGACACCAACGGCAGCCAGTTCTTCCTGGTGCAGTCCGACTCGGCGCTGCGCCCCAACTACACCGTCTTCGGCACGATCGACGCGGCCGGTCTGGCCACCCTGGACCGGATCGCGGCCGGCGGGATCGCCGCCACGCCCGAGGACCCGGCGCCGGTCGACGGCGCGCCGGCCCGGCCCGTGGAGATCTGCAAGGCCACCCGGGGCCGCTGAACCCGCGCCCGGTGGGGCGGGTGCCCACACCGCCCCACCGGGTTCCGGGTGCCGCTCGTCGACGGGCGATGGGGGTTTGCGTCGCTCACTACCCTGGCCGTGATCCATTGCCGGATACCCGTCGTCACGGTCTCCTACGTCTCCTCGCGCTACGAGCTGACGTTGGACCGGTTCCTGTCCTGAGCCGGGACCGCCCGGCCGGGTCGGCTCTGCGCCGCTCCGGCCGGGCGTCCTCGGTGCGGTCGGTCAGCGCTGGGCGCCCGCCGTGGCGGGTGCCGGCCAGCTGCCGGTGAAGACCTGCGGCGTCGTCGCGCTGCGGGCGGCGGCGAAGCCGAACAGCTGGTCGACCCGGGCGGCCTCGGCGGTGCTCGGGTACGGGTTGGTGCAGCTGGCGCCGGCGCTGCCGCCGGACATGAGGATGGCGCAGTTGCCGTTGTAGTTGTCGGGCAGGCCGAGGATGTGCCCGATCTCGTGGGTCATGATCCGCAGCGGCGAGTACTGCTGCGCCTGGTAGTAGTCGATGACGACGCGGCCGTTGCCGAGGCTCGTGCGCTGGGCGTACGAGCCGCCGCCGTAGGTGTAGTAGATCATCAGGTTCGAGCCGCACTGCGCCATGTTGATGTTGTTCGTGCGGTTGTTCCAGATCGAGGCGGCCTGGACGGCGTAGCTGGCGAACGGCCCGGCCTGGCTGGTGTTGTAGCAGACGTTGCGGACGGCGGCGGAGGCCGGCGCCGCGTCGACGGTGACGGTGCCCAGCGCCGCCAGCGCCGCGGTGGCGACGGTGGCGAGGAACCGGGTGACCTTGGGTAGACGCATCGCTCACTCTCCTTGTGGGACGGGGTCGAGCGGGGACCGGCACAGCCTATATATCGTCTTGCATCGATATAAAGCATCGATGGAAATCGCTTTGTCGGCTCGACCGTGCGCCGGAGCCGGTAGCCTGCGTCGATGACGCACGAGCGGGAGATCATCGAGCCGGTCGACCTGTGCCGGCCGGACGGGCGGCTGAACCCGGCGGCGGTGGGCTGGAGTCGCCGCCCGCTGCACCGGGCGAACCTGCGCGGCTGGGGCCGGGCCAAGCGCTGGGAGCACTGGGGCGTCGTCACACCGACGCACATCGTCGGCCTGGTCGCGTCGTCGCTGGACTACGCCGGCGTGCACAGCCTCTACCTGCTCGACCGCCGCACCGGGATCGAGCGGACCACCGAGGCCGTCGTCCCGCTCGCCCGCGGCGCGGTGCTCCCGCCGGTCAGCGGCGCGGGCGCGGTGCGGGCCCGCGGTGGCGGCCTGGTGGTCGAGGTCGACCAGCGACCCGACGGCAGCACCATCCGGGCCACCGCGCCCGGCGTCGAGGTGGACCTCGTGGCGCCCCTGCCGCCGGGGCACGAGTCGCTGGGCGTGGTGGTGCCGTGGAGCACCCGGCGGTTCCAGTACACGCACAAGGACGTCGGCCGGCCGGTGCGGGGCACGCTCCGCGTGGACGGCACGGCGTACCCGGTCGGCACCGAGTCGTTCGCGGTGCTCGACCACGGCCGCGGCAAGTGGCGGTACGCGGTGAGCTGGAACTGGGCCGCCGGCAGCGCACCGGGCCGGGCCATCCAGCTCGGTGGCAGGTGGACCGACGGCACCGGCGCGACGGAGAACGCGGTGTTCCTCGACGGGCGGCTGCACAAGATCGGCGCGGACCTCACCTGGAGCTACGACCGCGCCGACTGGCTGCGGCCGTGGCGCGTCACCGGCGACCGGGTGGACCTGGCGTTCCACCCGTTCCACGAGCGGGTGGCGCGCACCAACCTCGTCGTGCTGGCGGGGGAGACCCACCAGTGCTTCGGGCACTTCTCCGGCTGGGCCGCCACGGACGACGGCGAGCGGGTGGACCTCGACGGCCTGGTCGGCTGGGCGGAGGAGGCCCGCAACCGTTGGTGACGGCGGAGCCCCGCCGCGCCCGGGCCGGCGCGGCGGGGATCTCGGCCGGTGCTCAGACCGGCAGCCGCCAGACCTGGTTGGCGCCGCCGAAGCAGTCCCAGATCTGCAGCCGGGTGCCGTTGGCGGAGCTGTTGTCGGTGGCGTCCAGGCACCGGTTCGACTGCGGGTTGCGCAGGGTGCCGTTGGACTGCGCCTGCCAGACCTGGGCGCCGCTGCCGTTGCAGTCCCAGAGCTGCACCTTGGCCCCGTTGGCCGTGGAGCCGCTGGTCACGTCGGCGCACTTGCCCAGCGCCCGCAGGGTGCCGTCGCCGGCCACCGTCCAGCTCTGCGCGGCCGTGCCGTTGCAGGTGTAGAGCTGGACCGCGGTGCCGTTGGCGGTGCCGGCCGCGGCGACGTCGACGCACTTGCCGCCGATACCGGTGATCGGACCGGTCCGCCCGCTCGGCGGCGGGGTGCCGCCGCCCATGACGGTGTCGTAGATGGCGCTGACCAGCGAGGTCGCGCCGGTGGTGTCCTGGGACAGCTCCCAGTTCATCATCCCGCCGGCGTTGGCCAGCGCCCACTGGGTCTTGCGCTTCACGGTCGGCACGCCGTTGTAGCACTGCTGGGCGCCGCTCACCGTGGTGCAGTCACGGTTGGCGTTGGCCGGGTCCATGCCGACCAGCGCGGAATAGGTGTAGTAGCCGGGCCGGCTGTAGAAGGGCACGCCGAGCACCGCCTTGGCGGCCGGCAGGCCGCGCGACTTCCACAGGTTGACGCTGTTGATCGACCAGTCGTAGTTGGCGTGCGGGCTGCCGCCGTCGTACGCCATGATGTTCAGCCAGTCGACCGAGCCGAAGACCGCCGGTTGCACGCCGTCGACGTAGTAGCCCTCGGAGACCACGGCGGCGGTGAGCAGCTTGCCGCGGCTGTGCAGGGCGCTGCCGAGCTGCTGCATGAGCGCGGTGTAGTTGGTGGCCGAGGCGCCCGGGTCGGGATACTCCCAGTCGATGTCGACGCCGTCGAGGTTGTACTGGTTGACGAAGTTGACCACGTTGGTGACGAACGCGCCGCGGGCGCCGGAGTTCGCGGCGAGCGCCTCGAACGCCGAGTCGTTGCCGTCGTTCCAGCCGCCGATCGCGATTGACACCTTGACGTTGTTGGCGTGCCCGAGCGACACCAGCGAGGAGAGCTTGCTGGGGTTCTCCACGGGGCGCAGGCTGCCGTCGTTGTTGGGTAGCACGAACGCGTAGTTGATGTGGGTGAGCTTGCCGTACTGGATGCTGTTGACGCTGCCGCTCCAGGACGGCATGTAGCCGACGCTCTTGAAGTTGTTCGGCAGGACGACGGCGTCGGCGGCGGTCGGGGTCAGCGCGAGCGTCGCCGTGGCGGTGGCGAGCGCGAGCAGGCCGGCGGCCACGGGGGAACGGCGGCGGGGGCGCGGTGCGGACATCGAGGGCCTTCCCGGTGCAGGGGGCGCCGTGCCGCCCGGCCAGCGCTGGTCGGGCGGCACGGCCGAACGGTACGGGTCGGACAGGGGACGGTGTTCCTCGAGGTGGACCAAATATTAAAGAGTATTAACTAAGCCGTCAACGATGCCTTTCGATGAATCCGGGCGCGGCTGGTCAGCGCAGCCGGACCGGTCCGGCGTCGATGCGGACCCGGAACAGGGCGTACGGCTTGCGCCGCAGGTCGGTGCCGCCCTGGTACTTCGCCTGCCGGTGCAGTTGGTTGGCGGTGACGTAGAGATAGCCGTCGGCGGCCACCGACATGGTGTCGGGCCAGAGCAGCCGCGGGTCGTGCACCAGGGTCTCGAACTCGCCGTCCGCCCGGCGGCGCAGCACGGCGTTGTGCTCGTAGGAGGTCAGGTAGAAGGCGCCGGAGTCGTCGGTCTCCAGGCCGTCCGAGGCGCCGCCTCTGTCGCCCTCGTCCACCACGGTGGCCGCCACCTGCTCCTCGCGCAGCGTCCGGTCCGCCAGGGCGTCCGTGGCCACGCTGTACCAGCGGCGGGAGGCGAGCGGGCAGTAGTGCAGCCGGGAGCCGTTAGCCGAGATGGCGATGCCGTCCGAGCCCATGGCGACCGGCTTCGGCGGCCCGTCGGCGGGGCGCTCCAGGAACGGCCGGCCCTCCACGACCGGGCGGAACGACTCCAGCGGCTCCGCCTTCGTGGACGGGTGGTCGTGCAGCCGCCGCCACGACGCGCCGGTGGCCAGGTCCACCACGACGATGCCGTTCGGCCCCGAGCCGGAGGAGTCGGTGAGGTACGCGAGGCCGGCGTCGCCCCGGCGCAGGTCGAAGCGCACGTCGTTCAGGTAGGTCGTGGGCAGCGCCACGTCGGTCGGGAAGGTGATCACCTGCCCGACGGTGTCGGTGTCCAGGTCGACCCGGACGAGCTTCGGCCCGCCCGGCTTCGTCGGCTGGAACATCGGGCTGCCGGTGTCGACCACCCAGAGCCGGTCGGCCGGGTCCACCACGATGCTCTGCACCGAGACGAAGGCGTTCGGGTCGTCGTTCCCGGACGGGCTGTTCCAGGACTCGTCCGGGAAGGGCACCTCCCGGCCGTCGCGCAGCTCGACGACGGTGGCCGGCACCTCGTCCCCCCACTGGGGGAAGTTCACGAAGACCCGGCCGGTGTGCGACACGCTGACCCCGGTCGGCATCGGCCCGGTGAAGGTGTGCACCAGTTCGAGGTCGCCGACCGGCTCGTCGCCCATGGGTCCGTTCATCCGCCGCTCCTGACCGTGAGGCCCCGGCCTTCCCGGTGCAGCGGGGCGTAAACGTTCACGGCTGCCGGGGCACGGCCACGGCAGTGACCACCAGCCCGCCGGCGACCAGCCACCGGCCGTGCAGCGTGGCCAGCGGCGGGCCGCCGTCGGCGCGGGTGGCGTCGACCAGGACCCGCGCCGCGAAGCGCCCCACGGCCGGATCGACCGACAGCTCGGCGTCCTCGAAGCCGAGCCAGCGGCCGGTCAGTGGATACCACGCCTTGTAGACCGACTCCTTGGCGCTGAACAGCAGCCGGTCCCAGTGCACGGCCGGGTGGGCGGCGCGCAGCCGCGCCAGCGACGCGGGCTCGCCGGCCGTGGTGACCACCTGAGTCACGCCGTCGGGCAGCGGCTCGTGGGGTTCGGCGTCGATGCCGAGCCCGGCCAGCGCGGTGTCCCGGGCGACCGCCGCGGCCCGGTAGCCGTCGCAGTGGGTGATGCTGCCGACCACGCCGGCCGGCCACCGCGGCTCCCGCTTCGGACCGGGGCGGATCGGCGCCGGGGCGTACCCGAGGCGGGTCAGGGCCTCCCGGGCGCAGCGGCGGGCCGTGACGAACTCGCGGCGGCGGCCCTCCACGGCCCGGGCCAGCAGGTCCTCCTCGCCGGGATGGGGAGCCTCGCCGGGGATGTCGGCGAACGCCTCGACGGCGACCGCCGTCGGCGGGAGCAGGGCCTCGATCACGCGGCGCCGCCGAGGATCCGCCGCATCGGCCGGGGCTCGCCGCCCCGCCGGCCCCACTCGCGCGGGTAGCCCAGCGACACCTCCTCGAAGCGCACCCCGTCGTAGTGGGTGGTGCGGGGGATGTGCAGGTGCCCGTAGACCGCCACGGCGGCCCGGTGCCGCAGGTGCCAATCGGCCGTGCGGTCGGTGCCGCACCACTGGGCGAACTCCGGGTACCAGAGCACGTCGGTGGGCTGGCGGACCAGCGGCCAGTGGTTGACCAGCACGGTCGGCAGCGCCGGGTCGACGCCGGCCAGCCGCCGCTCGGTCCCGGCGATCCGCTCCCCGCACCAGGACTCCCGGTCCGGGTGCGGGTCGGGGTGCAGCAGCATCTCGTCGGTGCACACCACCCCCGCCGCGTACGCCGCGCGCAGCGACTCCTCCTTGGAGGTCGTGCCCGGGGCCCGGAACGAGTAGTCGTAGAGCAGGAACAGCGGCGCCACGATGACCGGCCCGCCCTCGCCGCGCCACACCGGATAGTCGTCCTCCGGGGTGAGCACGCCCAGGCCGCGGCACATCTCCACCAGCGCGTCGTAGCGGGCCCGGCCGCGCAGGGTCACCGGGTCGGCCGGGTGCGTCCACAGCTCGTGGTTGCCGGGCACCCACACCACCCGGGCGAACCGGTCGCGGAGCTGCCGCAACGTCCGCTCGATGTCCGCGAACACCTCGCCGACGTCGCCGGCCACGATCAGCCAGTCGTCCGCCGACTCCGGCCGCAGGCCGTCCACCACCGCGCGGTTCTCGGCGTACGACACATGGAGGTCACTGACCGCGAACAGCGCACCCGTCACGCAACCGATCTTGCCAGCGCCGATCCCGGATGGACAGCCGCGACCTGGCCGGTGTCGGGGGTCCGACCCGGACGGTCAGGTGAGCAGGTCGGCGAACCGGTCGGTGGCGCGGAGCAGTTCCCGGGCGATGCCCGGCTCGGCCGCCGAGTGCCCGGCACCGGGCACGATCCGCAGCTCCGCCTCCGGCCAGCGCCGGGCCAGGTCGTACGCGGACACCGGCGGGCAGCACAGGTCGTAGCGGCCGTTGACGATCACGGCGGGCAGGTGGCGGATCCGGTCCACGCCGTCGAGCAGTTGCGTCTCGGTGAGGAAGCCGCCGTGCACGGCGTAGTGGGAGAGGATCCGGGCGATAGGCAGCGCCTGCTCCTCGCCGGTGAAGTGGGCGAGCACCCCCGGGTCGGGGCGCAGGGAGGAGTTGACGGCCTCCCAGCGCCCCCAGGCGACCGCGCAGGCCCGGGCCTGCGCCTCGTCCGGTCCGTGCAGCCGCCGGTGGTACGCCGCCAGCACGTCGCCCCGCTCGGCGGCGGGGATCGGGGCGACGAACCGCTCCCACTCGTCCGGCTGGAGGTGGCGCAGGCCGCCCTGGTAGAACCAGTCCCGCTCGCTGCGCCGCAGCAGCAGCACCCCGCGCAGGATCAGCCCGGTGACCCGGTCCGGGTGGGTCTGGGCGTACGCCAGGCCCAGGGTGACCCCCCACGACCCGCCGAACACCAGCCAGCGGTCGATCCCGAGCCGTTCCCGGATCGTCTCCAGGTCGGCCACGAGGTGCCAGGTGGTGTTGCCCCGCAGCCCACCGAACGGGGTGCTGCGCCCCGCGCCGCGCTGGTCGAACAGCACGGCGCGGTAGCGCCGCGGGTCGAAGAACCGCCGTGCCGCCGGCACCAGGCCGCCGCCCGGCCCGCCGTGCAGGAACACCACGGGTACGCCGTCCGGCCGCCCCACCTCCTCCACGTGGAGCTCGTGGCCGTCGCCGACGGCGATCCGGTGGGTGGCGTACGGCTCGACGGGCGGGTACAGGCGTGGCTCGGTCATGCCGGACCATCCTGCCCCCTCGGGGCGGGTCGTGCGGGGACGGTCAGCAGGCGATGCTGCTGCCCAGGTTGTCGAGCAGGGCGTCGGCGACCCAGCCGGAGACACCGGTCGTGCTGTCCCTCAGGTAGGTCCAGGTGTAGGTGGTGTGGCCGTTGGCGCTGACCCGGTCGCCGTTGGTGTAGCAGTGGAAGTCGACGCTGTGGCTGAGCTGGCCGTAGCCGAGCGATCCGCAGGTCGTGTGCGGGCCGGTGCGGATGTTGACGTTGGCGGCGTTGAAGAGCGAGCCCAACTTGGTGTCGATGTTGGAGTGCGCGTGGCTGCACGTCGCGCTCGCCGGGCCCGCCGCGCTCACCACCGCCACACCGGTGCAGCCCAGCGTCAGCGCGACCGCCGCCGCCATCGAGGAAAGCTTCCGCATGTCGATCAACCCCCGAACGTGATAGCCCCCACACGTACAGTGATCCGAATATTTGCATCTTCCACGGTCCGGGGCAAGGGCGCCTCAGCGGGCCAGCAGCGCGCGCAGTTCCTTCACCACCTCGGCCGGGGCCTCCTCGGCCATGAAATGGCCGTACGATACCGGCACGTGGCGCAGGTCCGGGGCCCAGGCCCGCCAGCGCGCCGCCGCGTCGAAGCCGAGCGCCGCGCCCCAGTCCTGCTGGAGCACGGTCACCGGCATCCGCAGCACGGTGCCCGCCGCCCGGTCCGCCTCGTCGTGCGCGAGGTCTACGCCGGCCGAGGCCCGGTAGTCCGCCACGATCGAGGGGACCGCCGCCCGACAGGCCCGCAGGTACGCGGCCCGCACGTCGGCGGGGATCGCGTCCGGGTCGCCGGCCCACAGGTCGAGGAAGTACCCGAAGAACTCGTCCGGCGCGGCGCCGATCAGCCGCTCGGGCAGCCCCGGCGGCTGGGCCATCAGGTAGAGGTGGAAGCCGACCGCCGCCGTGACGCCGTGCATCACCTCCCAGGTGTCGAGGGTCGGCAGCACGTCCAGCGACGCCAGGTGGGTGACCGTCTCCGGGTGGTCCAGGCCGGCGCGGATCGCCACCAGGGCGCCCCGGTCGTGCCCGACCAGGGCGAACCGGTCGTGCCCCAGCGCCCGGGCCAGCGCCACCACGTCGGCGGCCATGGTCCGCTTGGCGTAGGCCGCGCCGTCGGTGTCGGCGGGCTTGTCGCTGTCGCCGTACCCCCGCAGGTCGGGGCAGATGACCGTGTGGTCGGCGGCGAGGTCCGCGGCGACGTGCCGCCACATCAGGTGGGTCTGCGGGAAGCCGTGCAGCAGCACGACCGGGCTGCCGCTGCCGCCCACCGCGGCGTGCAGGGCGACGCCCTCGGCGACGGTGACGCGGCGCGACTCGAATCCGTTGATCATGAGAGGTCCTCTCGGGTGTGCTCGGTTCCCGTCGAGCCTGCCCGGCGCCGGTCAGTGGCCGATCAGCATCGGATGAGTGCCCTGGCCGGGCCGCCGGTGCGCGCGCACCGCGCTGCCTAGAGTGGGCGGGGTGACCGACCCGCCGCGCGTACCCGGAGTGACCTTCGGGGTGCTCGGGCCGCTGGTCGCGGCCGGCGAGCGGGGGCCGGTGGCGCTGAAGGGCCCCCGGCAGCGGGCCGTGCTGGCCCGCCTGCTGGTCGCCCGCGGCCGCGTGGTGCCGGTCGACCGGCTCGTCAGCGACCTGTGGGCGGAACCGCCGGAGGGCGCGGTCGGCGCGGTCCGCACGTTCGTCGCCGACCTGCGCCGGGCCCTGGAGCCCGACCGGCCCCCGCGGCAGCCGGCCCGGCTGCTGGTCACCGCCCCGCCCGGGTACGCCCTGGCGGCCGCCCCCGGGGCCGTCGACGCGGGCCGGTTCGAGACGGCCGCCGCTGCGGCCGGGGAACTCCTCGCCGCCGGACGCGCCGGCCCGGCGCTGGCAGCCCTGGACGGCGCGCTCGCCCTCTGGCGCGGCCCCGCCTACGCGGAGTTCGCCGCCGAGCCGTGGGCGCGGGCGGAGATCGACCGGTTGGACGAGCTGCGGATGCTCGCCGTCGAGCGGCGCGCCGAGGCTCTGCTGGCCCTGGGCCGCGCCGCCGAGGCCGCCGGCGACCTGCGCGCCCAGGCCGCCGCCCAGCCGCTGCGAGAGGAGACCTGGCGGCTGCTCGCGACCGCCCTCTACCGGGCGGGCCGGCAGGGCGACGCGCTCGCCGCGCTGCGGGAGGCCCGGGCCGTGCTGGTCCGGGAGCTGGGGGTGGACCCCGGCCCCCGGCTGCGCCGGCTGGAGGCCGACGTCCTCGCCCAGGCCCCGCACCTCGACCCGGCTCCGGTCGCCGTCCCGGCCGCGCCACCGGCCGGGGGAGCGGGGGAGGAGCGGCGCCCGTTCGTGGGGCGCGAGGCCGAACTGGCGAGCCTCGTGGGGCTGGCCGGGGAGGTGGCCCGCGACGGCCGGCCCGCGCTCGCGCTGGTCTCCGGCGACGCCGGCGCGGGCAAGACCGCGTTCGTCGAGACGCTGGCCGACCGGCTCGCCGCCGCCGGCTGGACCTGCGCCGTCGGCCGGGTGCCGGAGTACGAGGGCGCCCCGGCCGCCTGGCCGTGGACGCAGCTCGCCGCGGCCCTGCCCGACGCCGGGGAACCGCCGACCGCTCTCCCGGACGGTGGCGAGCCGGCCGTGGCCCGCTACCGGCTGCACCGGATCGCGGGCGCCCGGGTCGGCGCGGCGGCGCGGCGGGGGCCCGTGCTGCTCGTCCTCGACGACCTGCACCGGGCCGACGAGGACACCCTCGACCTGCTGACCGCGCTGTTCACCGGCCCGGAGCCGGTGACCGGCCCGGTGCTGGCGGTCGGCACGTACCGGGCCACCGGGATCACCCCGGCGCTGACCGGGGCCCTGGCCCGGCTCGCGCCCACCGAACCGGTCCGCGTCTACCTGGGCGGGCTCGCCGAGGCGGAGACGGGCGACCTGGTCCGGGCCGTGGCCGGTGCGGCGGACCCGGACACCGTGCGGGCGCTGCACCGGCGCAGCGGCGGCAACCCGTTCTTCGTCCGGGAACTGGCCCGGCTGCTCGCCGCCGAGGGGGCCGCCGCGCTGGACCGCGTACCGGCCGGCGTGCGGGACGTCATCCGGCACCGCCTCGCGCAGCTGCCCGCGCCGACCCGGACGGTGCTGGCGCAGGCCGCCGTGCTCGGCCGCGACCTCGACGCCGACGTGCTGGCCGCGCTGGCCGGCGAGGAGGCCACCCTGGACGCCGTGGATCGGGCGGCGCAGGACGGGTTCCTCACCCCCGACGGCACCCGGTTCGCCCACATCCTGGTCCGCGACACCCTCTACACCGACCTGTCGGCGCCGCGCCGGGCCCGCTGGCACGCCGCCGTCGGGTCGGTGCTCGAACGCCTCCGGCCGGACGACGTCACCGCCCTGGCCCACCACTTCGGACAGGCCCCCGGCCCGGAGGCCGCGACCCGGGCCGCCCGGTACGCCACGGCCGCCGCCGTCCGGGCCGAGCGGCGCTGCCACCCCCACGAGGCGGCCCGCCTCTGGGAGCAGGCCGTCGCCGCCCACGACCGGGCCGGCGGGACCGACGTACGCGGGCGGCTGGCGGCGGTCATCGGCTGGGGCCGCGCCCTGGCCGTCACCGGCCACCTCGACCGGACCCGCCGGCTGCGGGCCGAGGCCGTCGCCACCGTCGAGCGCCTCGCCGACCCGGGGCTCACCGCGGACGTGCTGGCCGCGTTCGACGTGCCGGCCGTCTGGACCCGCAACGACGACGAGGAGCTGTCCCGCCGGATCGTCGCCGCGGCCGAGGCCGCCCTCGCCGCGCTTCCCGCCGACCCGGCGTCCCGGCGCGTCCGGCTGCTCTGCACCCTCGCCCTGGAGCTGCGCGGCGACACCGGTGACCGGGGCCGGCGGGCGGCCGCCGAGGCCGAGGAGACCGCCCGCCGCCTCGACGACCCGGCCCTGCTGGCCTTCGCGCTCAACGCCCGCTTCATGCACACCTTCGACCGGGCGGGCCGGGCGCCGGAACGCGCCCGCATCGGCGCCGACCTGGTCGACCTGGCGGCCCGGCACGGGCTGGTCACCTTCGAGGTGCTCGGGCACCTCGTCGCGCTCCAGGCGCACTGCGCCCTCGCCGACCTGGCCGCCGCCGACACCCACGCGGCCGCCGCCGACCGCCTCGCCGCGCGCTACGAGCTGCCCCTCGTCGGCGTCTTCACCGCCTGGTACGCCGCCCTCCGGCTGGCGGTGACGGGACGCGGCGCCGAGGCCGAGGCGGCGTACCGGTCGGCGGCCGTCCGGCTCGACACCGGGCAGATGCCCGGCATGGCCGGCGGGCTGCTGCCGTTCGCACTGCTCTGCCTGCGGCTGTCCACCGGCGACGACCCCGGGCCGGCGCTGGCCGATGCCGCCCACGCCGGCCCGTACGCGCCGTGGGTCCGGCCGCTGGCCCTGCTCGCCGCCGGGCGCCGGGGCGAGGCCGCCGCCGCGCTGCGCGCCCTGCCGCCCTCGCCGCACGACCTGCTGCGCGAGGCCCGGCTCTGCGTCGCCGCCCGGGCCGCCCTGGCCCTCGACGACCGCCCCACCATGGCCCGGCTGCACGCCGCCCTGCTGCCGGCCGCCGGCGAGCTGGCCGGCGCCGGCAGCGGCGTGCTCACCGCGGGGCCGGTGGCCCGGTACCTCGCCGACCTGGCCGCCGCGCTCGGCTGACCACGGCGGCGAGGACCGGTCAGGCGTTGGCGGGGACCCCACCCTCCGGACCGGCCGCCGGCTCCCCGGTGACCTCCGCCTCGGGGGCGGGCCGCTGCGCGGGGGCGCGCACCGCGAACGCGTCGAAGCTCGGCCGGTCCAGGGAGGCCCGCTCCAGGAACGGCTCGGCGGTGGGCCGGTCGCCGTCGGCCGGCTCGTCCGGCTCCGGGTCGGCCTGGGCGGCCGGCGCGACGGGCACGGCCACCAGGGCCGGGGCGGGCACCACCACGGGGGTGGCCTCCGCCGGCGTCGCGGCCGGACGCGGAGCCACCATCGGGTACTCGGCCGTCTCCACCCCGCCCGCGGCGGCCGCCATCACCGCCGCGGCGGCCAGGTCGGCGACCCGCTTGGCCTCCCGCTGCACCCGCGCCCGCGTCTCCTTCGCGTGCTGCTCGGCCAGGTCCGCCGCCCGGCGCGCGTCCTCCAGCCGCTTGGTCTCCGCGGTCAGGTCCCGGCGCACGACGACCAGCTGCTCCTCCAGCGCGGCGCCCTCCTGCTCCACCGTGGCGATCTCCCGGCGGGTGTGCTCCAGCTGCTGGGCGACCGTCTCCAGCTCGGCCCGGAGCTCGGTGAGCGCCTCCTGCCGCTGCTGGATCTCCTGCTGCACCGTGGCGAGCTGCTCCTGGTGCGCGGCGTTCTCCTCGTCGGCCCGCTCACGCACCTCGGTGGCGTACTGCTGGGCCTCGGCGACCAGGGCGGCGCTGTCCCGCTCGGCGGCGGTGGCCCGGTCGGCCAGCTCCTGCTCGGCCGCGGCCCGCTGCTCGTCCAGCTCCCGGGACATGGTGGCCTGCCACTGCGCCAGTTCCTGCTGGGCCTTGCTCCGGTTGGCCTGCACCTCCTGCTGGATCTGCGTGCGCGCCGCCTTCACCAGCGCCTCCGACGCGGAGCGGGCCTGCTCGACCTGCTGGGCGCTCTGCTCCGCGATCCGCTTCGCCTCCTGCTGCGCGCGGTCGTGGGCCGCCTGCCCCTCGACGCGCAGCTTCTCGGTCAGCTCCCGGATCGCGGTCAGCTCCGCCTGCGCGGCCGTGTGCCGCTCCTCGTCCGCCCGCTCCTGCTCGGCCCGGCGGGTGGACAGCTCCTCGGCCAGCTCGCGCCGCTCCCGCTCCGCCTCGTCCCGCGCGGTGGCCAGCACCTTCTCCGCCTGCCCCTGGAGGTCGGCCGCGCGCTTCGCGGCCGCCTCGGTGATCTGCCCGGCCTGCTTCTCGGCCAGGTCGAGGATCTGGTCGACCATCGGGCCCAGGTCGCGGAAGGACGCCCGGTCCACCTGCGTGGGGCGCTGGCGCAGCTCGGCGGCCTCGGTCTGCGCCCGCTGCGTCTGCGCGGTCAGCTCCCGCATCTGGGCGTACGCGCGGTCCCGGTCGGCCGTCACGGCGGTCAGTTCGCCGTCCATCTGCTCGACGTACCGGTCCACCTGGCGTTTGTCGTAGCCGCGCAGCGCCTGGTCGAACCTCGGTCGCGCGGACACGTCGTCGTGGGGTGCGAACGGTTCCTCGCCGTTGGACATGCGCCATCCTCCGTCGGTTCGCCAGCGCCAGGCCGGCGGATGACCGCCCCGCAGGGCGTGATGAGGCGCTACGGTACCGCCGTCGGCGCGCGGGTTCCGCCCCGCCCCGCCCACGATCGCGAACGCGGGTCGACTCAGACCGGGAAGTACGGATTTCCGGCGGTCAGCCGGACGGTGAAGCCGTCGGCGTCCCGGTGCAGCGTCACGTGGTTGCACGACTGGTGGCTGATCCACAGACCCAGGCCACCGGCGGCGCCGTTGCCCGCGGGCAGCAGGCCGGCGTAGGGGTCGCCGGGGCCGGAACCCCGGTCGTGCACGGTCACCACCATCCGGTCCGGTGCGCTCCACAGCCGCATCCGCACCGGCGGCACACCGTGCCGCAGCGCGTTGCTCACCACCTCGCTGACCGACACGACCAGGTCGTCGAGGTGGTCGGCCGGGAGCTGCCCCCGGTGTGCGGCACGGACCGCGTCGCGTGCCTGGGCGGGCGTCGGGTCGTGCAGCTCGACGGCCGGCGCCGTCCGCTGCACCGGGTCGGGCAGCACGAGGCGGTGCTCGGCCAGGTAGCTCGCCGGTTCGGTGTAGACGTCGGTCGGCACGTGGCTGCCGTCCGGCAACGCCACCCGGGGATGGGTCCGCGCCACGTCCGCGAGCACCCGCGACGGCGTGGCCCGGGCGTCGTACGCGCACATGCTCCACAGCGGGAAGTCGTCGTAGGCGTGGTTGATGGCCGACTCGTAGCGGGCCCACCAGTCCCAGGTGGCCCCGAGCACGGCCGGCGGCAGCTCGCCGACGATCCGGATCTGCCGGGCGCCGTCGGCCACGTACGAGCCCAGCAGCTTCCGGTAGGAGCGGATCGCCGAGGTGGGGCGGGCGTAGACGTCCCCGCCGGGCAGGAAGGTGACCCCGGCGCCGGCGGGCAGGGCCCGGCGGACCAGCTCCGCGTTGCGCGCGCCGAAGCCGACCACGGTCGGCTCGCCGGCCTCGACCCCGCCGAGCAGGAACGGCAGCACCACGGCCAGCAGGTGGTCGTCGGAGTCGTAGAGGATCGCCTCGTGGAAGTAGCCGACGTGCCCGGCGGCCGCACCCGTCCTCATCGGACCACCTCCACCCGCACCTCGTCGAGGTCCAACAGCTCGACCAGCCGGGCCGCGGCGGAGCGCGAGGTGCGCAGCACGGCGGTGGCGTCGTGCCGGCGGGCGTGGTCGCGCAGGTGCAGCAGACTGCGGTGGTCGACGAAGCGCAGCCCGGTGGCGTGGAGCACGAGCCGACCGTCCACCGGTCGCGGGTCGGCCCGGTCCAGCGCGGCGGCGAAGAGCCGGTGGTTGGACGGGTCCAGTTCGCCGGCGAGTTCGACGACCGCGTCGCCGCCCCCGGCGTGCAGCCGGAACAACACCTCCGTGTTGGTCTCGGGGTGCATGCAGGCCAGCTCGGCGACCGCCGCCCCGGTCAGCTCCCGCCGGTCGTAGGCGCAGACGGCCGACATGGGGTGGCGGCGCATCCAGCGGTCGATGAGGTGCTCGTAGCGGGTGAAGGCCTCCCGCTGGGCGGGGGAGCGGACCAGCGTGGTGGCCTCGGCGAACACCCGCAGGCCGGTGTAGCCGGCGGCCAGCGCGTCACGGGTGGCCGCCGCGTACGCCCGGACCTGCTTGTCCGGGTCGACGACCTCGTCGTGGCGGTAGGCGTCCTCGACCGGGAGCAGTCGGAGCGCGCGCCGACGCAGCGCGGCGTCGAGACCGGGGAGGCGGTCCAGCCGGCGGACCAGGGAGCCGCGGTCGCCGGGCGCGACCAGCCAGACCTGCTCGCCGGCCGCGAGGCCCGCGGCCAGGTAGGCGACCGCCCGGGCGTCCAGGGCCGTCGGGTCGTCGTAGGCCAGGCAGGCGTGACCGTACGTCGTCGACGACGCGCTCCCGCTGGTCACTCGGCCTCCCCCACGCGGCCAGTCTAGGTCCATCCGGCGTACGGTCACCTCTCGGCCGCCGCCCACCCCGGCCCGGCGGAGGTCCCACCGGGCCGGGCGGGGGCGTCAGGCGAGCTGGAGGTTCCGCCAGGCGGTCGACTCCAGTGGGGGGTCGCCCAGCTGGTACTCGGCCCAGTTGTTCCAGTAGGCGACCGCGTCCACGTCGTTCTGCTGCCGCAGCCAGGTCACGTGGTCCCGCATGGCCTGCGCCCGGCCCGCGCCGGTGGTGTCGGCCGTGGTCCGGCTCAGCCCGTACTCGGGCACCAACAGCCGGATCCCCGGGTACGCGGCGCGCACCTTGCCGAACGCCACACCGAACATCCGGGCCACCGGCCAGTACGTCGCGGTGTCGCGGGAGTAGCAGTCCACGCCGTAGTGGGTCATGCCCGGGTAGCCCCAGTCGGTGGGGTTGCCGCGCCCCTCGTCCAGCCAGTAGCGGGTGACGATCGGGCCGTGCCCGAGGACCCAGCGCCGGTTCCGGTGGGCGGCGACGATCTGCGCCACCCGGGTGGCGGTGGTCCGGTACGTCGCCGGCGCCACATCGCCCATCGGCTCGTGGTACCAGGTCAGGTAGATCGGCCGGCTCAGACCGTCCAGCCACCCGGTCAACTGTTCGACGTCGTCCTTCCACGACACGTGCATGACGGCCGACGGGGCGTCGACGAACTTGCCGGCGTTCAGCGGCGGCAGCTCCGGCAGGGCGTCCGCGTCGCCGCCGTCCGCGCCGAAGTCGCGCATGTAGCGGATGCCCGGGTACTCGGCCACCGCCCGCTGGGTCCGCGCCCCCTTCTCGGTGCTCATCCCGACCAGCAGCGGCACGGTCAGGGTCGTGGCGGCCGTGCCGGTCCGGCCGGCGGCGTCCCGCGCCGTGGCGGTCAGCGTGACCGTGCCCCGCCCGGCCAGCACGGTGACGGTGAAGCGGGTGGGGTCCGTGGGGTTCGGCGTGACCGTGACGCCGGGCGAGGTGCTGCCGAGCTGGATGGTCAGCGGCACGCTGAGATCCACCCGGACCGGGCTGTCCCAGGCGGCGCCCGTCGGGTCGCTGACCCGGCCGGAGAGGGTCAGCAGCCGCGAGTCGGGATGGTAGGCGTCCACGCGGACGGTGGTGGACTGACCGGGCAGCAGGACGGTCGGATCGGCGGTGACGGAACGGATGACGGGTGCGGCCATGGGATGACTCCTTCAGGCGTGCTCGTGGGCGCTCCGGCCGCACGTCCTCGGGTGGCCAGGACGGCTTTGACCTGCTCTTTTACCAGCTTGCGTCGGTCTGGCGGCATCGTCATCAGCGGCGGCAGATGGCGCAAAACCCGGTGCCCGTGCGCGAGGGGTGGGAGTCAGTCGAGCGGGTGGGAGATGCCCCGGGCGTGGTCGGTGACGGCGGCGCCGACCACCGTGGCGGTCACCGGGAGCACCTCCAGGCAGCGGCGCACCGCCGCGGCCATCAGCGCGTTCGGCACCCGCATGGACAGCGTGCAGTGGGGCACCCAGCGGCCCGGCTGGTAGTGCTCCACCAGACCGATGCCGGCGCGGGTCAGCCGCTCGTGCACCGCGCCGTGGTGGGCCAGCAGCTCCGGCGTGGGGGCCGGCCCGAGCCAGAGGACCCGCCCGACGAACTGCCCGGCGTGCTGGAACTCCAGCCGCAGCGGGGCGGCCACCACCATCCCGGCGAGCGCCTCGGCGACCCGGTGCGGGTCGAGACGCGGCGCGACCGCCAGCGAGACGTGCGGCCGGTGCCGCTGCTCCAGCAGCGACCTCATGCTCTGCACGCCCTCGGCCTCCAACGCGTCCCAGAGCACCCGGATCCGCCGAGTGGCGTCGGTGTCGAGATACAGCTCCAGCGCCGCGACCACACGATCAACCCTAAGGGGGTGAGGTTTGCCGCCCGGCCTGGGCGGTACTGCCCCCGGTGGCACCGACGGCGGAGGAGCGTGGGACCCGTGGACGTGAACGACCTGCTGACCGAGGCGTACGGCCGGCTGCCCGACCTGGTGGCGGGGGCGCTGGACGGGCTGAGCCCGGAACAGTTGCGGCAGCCCCCGGCCGCCGGGGCGAACCCGGTGGGCTGGCTGGTCTGGCACCTCACCCGCATCCAGGACCACCACGTCAGCGACGTGCTGGGGGAGGAGCAGCTCTGGGTCGGCGGCGACTGGGCGGGGCGCTGCGGGCTGGCCGCCGACCCGGACGACACCGGCTACGGGCACGGCCCCGAGCAGATCGCCCGGGTGCGGCCGGAGGACGGCGGGGTGCTGCTCGACTACCACCGGGCGGTGGTGGACCGGACCCGGGCGTACCTGCGCGGGCTGCGCCCGGCCGACCTGGACCGGGTGGTCGACGAGAACTGGGACCCGCCCGTCACGCTCGGGGTGCGGCTGGTGAGCGTGCTGGACGACGACCTCCAGCACGTCGGCCAGGCCGCCTACGTGCGCGGGCTCATCCAGCGGGGCTGACGGCCGCGCGGGCGCCGCGCAGCGCGGCGTGCCCGAGCAGGTGGAACGCCTGCGCCTCGGGGGAGGTGCCCGGCGCCGTGAAGTCCGGCGCGCCGCTCACCCCGGTGACCCGACCGTGGCGGTCGACCCGCCGGCCGGCGGCGGCCAGCAGCTCCGCGCCGGTGGCCAGCCAGGGCGCCGGCAGCCAGCCGTCGGCCACCCCGGTCAGCGCCGCGTACGCGAGGAGCTGCGCGGTGTTCGCCTCCCGGAACGAGCCGGGGTCGTCGAGCACGTCGGGGAAGAGCCCGTCGTCGGTCCGGTGGGCCAGGCAGGCGTCCAGCACCGTGCGGGCGTGCCCGGCCAGCTCGGTGCGGGACCCCGCCGGCCAGTCCGGCGCGAGGCGCAGCGCCCGGGCGATCCCGGCCACCACCCAGCCGTTGCCGGTGCCCCAGGGTCGCGGCTGGTCCAGCTCGCCTCGGTCCTCGTCCCAGCGGGCCGCGTAGAGGCCGGTGCGCGGGTCGAACAACCGCCGGCGGTGCCCCTCGACCTGCGCGGCCGCCAGGTCCGTCCGGCCGGCCAGCGCGAGCAGCGGCACCACCATGTAGACCGTGTCCGCCCACACCTGGCGACTGTCGAGCAGGTGGAACAGGGTGCCGTCGGCGGCCCGGGGCGCCCGGGCGACCAGCCAGTCGAGCTGCGCGTCCAGGGCGGCGGCGTAGCGGGGGTCCCCGTCGGTCGTGGCCGCGTGGCGGACCGCCTCGCCGCAGGCCGCGCCGTTGACAGCGCCGGCCTCGCCGGACACGTCGCCGAGCCGCCCGTCCGGGTGCTGCCGGGTCACCGCCGCGTCGGCGACCAGCAGGGCCAGCTCGCCGAGCCCGAGGTCGAGCAGGGCGTGCCCGGTCACCCCCTGCTCCCAGGACTGGCGCTGCATGGCCAGCAGCGCGGCGAGCACCCGGTCCGTCGTGGTGTCCCCGGTCATCCCCATTCCTCCGCAGTACCCGACTTCCGCCGCGGCGCACCGCCCAACTCACCCCGACGGGGTGAGTTGAGCTCACCCGACCGGTGGGGACCCTGCCGGAGCGGGGCGAAGCCGCCCGGCGACCGGCCGTGAACGACGACACGGGGAGGGACCCATGAGCGCCTCGGCGGCGGAGGAGTACCTGGCCCGGCAGGTCGCCGGCCGGCACCCCGAACTGCCGGAGACCACCGGCGGCACGATCCGGCTGGACCTGCGCGAGGGGGCGCGGACCGAACACTGGTATCTGACGATCGACCAGCAGGAGGTCCGGGTGGCCCGCCTGGCGGAGGAGGCCGACCTGGTGGTCCGCGCCGACCGGGAGGTGTTCGACCGGGTCGCCGCCGGCCGGCTGCACATGATTGCGGAGCTGCTGCGCAACGACTTCACCGTGCAGGGCGACCTGCGGCTGCTGCCGTCGCTGCGCCGGCTCTTCCCGGGCCCGCCCGACGCCCGGCACCCCCGCGAGGTGGGCTGCGCCCGGGTGGGGACGCGATGAAGGAACTGGTGGCCGTCCTCGCCGGCAACACCTTCGCGCTCAGCGACGCGCAGGGCGACATGGAGATCGAGCCGTACGCCCCGATCGGGCTGTTCTCGTTCGACACCCGCTTCCTGTCCCGCTGGGTGCTCACCGTCGACGGGGAACGGCTGAACGCGCTGTCCCGGGACGAGCTGGCCTACTTCGAGACCCGGTTCGTGCTGGTTCCGGGCGCCGCCAGCCACTACGTGGACGCCGACGTCTCGGTGCTCCGGCACCGGTCCATCGACGACAGCTTCAACGAGCGGCTCACCGTGTTCAACCATTCCGCCGAGCCCGCCGAGTTCACCGTGCGGATGGAGATCGGCAGCGACTTCGCCGACACCGCCGAGATCCTCCGGCCCGGGCCGCGCCGGCCGGTGGTCGTCGCCGACGCGGACCAGCGACAGCTGAGGATCTGCTACGAGCGGGACCGGTTCGGCCGGGAGACCGTCGTCTCCAGCACCGCGCCCGTGGAGGTCGACCAGCGGGGCATGACCTTCCGGATCCGCGTCGCCCCGAACGGCGCCTGGCACACCGACCTGCACATCGGCATGATCATTCACGGCGCCGGGGGGCGGGACCTGCGGTCCAGCCTCGAGGCCCACCGCCGGCACATCCGCCAGGACATGCGCGAGGACCTGGCCCGCTGGTTCGACCACGCGCCGCAGCTCGTCGCCGAGCGGGAGGCGCTGACGACGGCGTACGAACAGGCGCTGACCGACCTGGCCTCGTTGCGGTACCAGCCGCTGTCGTACACCGATCGGGTGCCGGTGGGTGGGCTGCCCTGGGCCATGGCGGTCTACGGCCGGGACGCCCTCGTCACCTGCCTGGAGACGCTGCCGTTCACCCCGGAGCTCACCCCGGCGACGTTGCGCCTGCTCGCCCTGCTCCAGGGCGGGCAGCTCGACGACCACCACGACGAGGAGCCCGGGAAGATCCTGGCCGAGCTGCGGTACGGCGAGTCGGCCGCCTTCGACGAGCAGCCCACCGGGGCGTACTACGGCGCGGCCGACACCACGCCGCTGTTCGTGATCCTGCTCGACGAGTACGAGCGCTGGTCCGGCGACGCCGACCTGGTCCGGCAACTGCGTCACCCGGCCCGGATGGCGCTGGACTGGCTCGACGAGTACGGCGACGCGTGCGGCGACGGCTACGTCCGCTACCAGCCGCGCAACACGGTCAACGGGGTGGCCAACCAGACCTGGCGCAACTCGCCGGAGGCCATCGTCGACCGGGACGCCGTCCCGCCGCCGTACCCGCGGGCGACCTGCGAGCTGCAGGGGTACGCCTACGACGCGAAGATCCGCGGCGCCCGGCTGGCCCGGGAGTTCTGGGGCGACCCCGGTTACGCCGACCGGCTGGAGGCCGAGGCCGCACGGCTGCGCGAGCGGTTCAACCGGGACTTCTGGCTGCCGCACCGGGGCTACTACGCGCTGGCCCTGACCCCGGACGGGGAGCCGGTCGACGCGCTCACCTCCAATCTCGGGCTCCTGCTCTGGAGTGGCATCGTCGAGCCGGAGCGGGCCGACGCGCTGGCCGCGCACCTGTGCGGCCCCGAACTGTTCTCCGGCTGGGGGGTGCGCACCTACGCCACGGGGCAGCGGCCGTACAACCCGGTCGGGGCGCACCTCGGCGCGGTCTGGCCGTCGGACAACGCGCTCGTCGCGGCGGGCCTGCGCCGCTACGGGTACGACGCCGAGGCGGCCCAGGTCGCGGCCGGCATGTTCGCCGCGGTGGAGACGCTCGGCGGCTCGGTTCCGGAGGTGATCGCCGGCTACCCGCGCGAGGTCACCAAGTACCCGGTCCAGCTGCCGGTGGCCGGCCGGCCGCAGTCGTGGGCCTCCGGCGGCCTGCTGATGCTGCTCGGCACCATGCTGGGGCTGCGCCCGTGCGGGGAGAACCTGCTGGTGAATCCGTACGTCCCCGACGGCTACGGCCGGATCGAGCTGCTGGACGTGCCGGGGCGCTGGGGGCGGGCCGACGCCTACGGCCGCGACCGCACCACCGCACGGCGGGTCCGGGTCGGCGGCGCGATCGGCCAGCGGCTCGGCGCCGGGTGACCGGCGACCGCTCCGTCGCCGCCGGTCAGCGGGGCCCGGCCGCGCTCTCCTCCGGTGCGACGGCCGGCGCCGGGGCCGGCTCGGCCGGCACGCCGCGGACCCGCCCGGCCAGCCCCCGGTCGACGCCCACGAAGAGGAGGCCGAGCAGCCAGAACGCGACGGCGAAGAAGAGCGCGCTGAGCCCCACGCCGCCGTAGCCGAGCTGGGCGACGTCGAGGAACGGGTACGGGTAGCGGTGCACGACCAGGCCCCGCACCAGGGCGAAACCGAGGTACCCGACCGGGAATGCCAGCCACCACGCGGCGTACCGGGGGCGCAGCCGGCCACGCCGGTCGAACAGCGCCCAGTCGGCGACGGCCAGCAGCGGCACCACGGTGTGCAGGAACTGGTTGCCCCACCACTCGCCCGGCCCGCGGTGCGGCTGGACCATCGCGAACGGGCTGGCCGGGTTTGCCAGCACCAGGTGGTAGACGGTGCCGGTGATGGCGATGTAGAGGGTCACGGCGCCCTTGAGCACGCTCGGCGGCTCCGGGCGGCCCTGCCAGGCCCGCCAGGCGGCGTAGCCCGCGAAGACGCCGACCGCCACGTTGCTCTGGATGGTGAAGTACGGCAGCAGGCCGGTCACCGTGGCCGGGCCGAGCGCGGTGAGCATAATGCCGGCCACCACGCCGACCACGACGGCCAGGCGGAAGGGGATCGCCAGTCGGCGACGCCGCGGAGTCACCGGCGCACGCTACCAGCCCGTCCGGTGGCGATCGCCGGACGAGCGCCCGCCGGCGGGGCGAGGGGTCAGCGCCGGGAGGGGCGGACCGACGCGGGCGTCCGCGCCGGCGGCTTGCCCGGCCGGGTGGTCGGCGCGAGACCGGCCGTCGGGGCGCTGGAGGTGGGCTCGGGCCGACCGGTGAGGCGGGTGGTCGGTCCGGTGCCGGGGGGTTGCGTCGGGTCGGCGCTCGGCGTGGGCGGTGTCGGGCTGCCAGCGCTCGCCTCGTCCTTGCCGTGCAGCAGCCCGTCGCAGTAACCGGGGACCCGGTCCGGTCCGCCGGCGGCCGCGACCAGGGCGGCGAAGGGCGGCGCCTCCAGGGCGCGCCCCCGGTCCGCGCCGTTCTTCGCCCGGTAGGCGGTGCAGAGCCCCGCCAGCGCGGACGGACTGGCCGACCGGTCGGTCGGACCGGGGGGCGGTGTCGGGGTGGGGACAGGTGTGCTCGGGCGGCTCGGGTCGACGGTCGGCGTGGCCGGCCCGCCGGTGCCGGCGCCGGGGGACGGCGTCAGGCCGGCGCCGCCACCGCCGCGGGTCGGGCCGGGCAGGTTGCCGGTGACGGCGGCCAGGGCCACACCGCCGGTCGCGGTCGCGAGCAGGGCGGCCAGGGCGAGCTTGGCGCCGAGCAGCCCGGCGTGGAGCCGTCGCGGGGGACGGGACGCCGCCACGGGGACCGCGCCGCCGGCCCGCGCCACGCGGAACGCCTGGACGGCCGCCCCCTCGCCGGTGAGTTCGTGCGGGCGGGGAGCGGCGCGGACGGCGGCGAGGAACCGGACGAGCACCCGCGGACCGTCCGGTGCCTCGGCGACGGTGCCGACGAGCAGACGCTCGGCGGTCTCCTGGTCCATGCGGTGTCCGTTCATCTCGTGTCCCTCAGCGCCGCCACCGGTCATGGCGTCACACCGGAACCCGCCGCCCGCACCGGAAGGGCGGGTGATGTCGGTCACCGCGCGCCGGTCAACCCATGGTCTTCGCCCCGTCGATCGACTCCCGGATGATGTCGGCGTGGCCGGCGTGCTGCGCGGTCTCGGCGATGAGGTGCAGCAGCACCCGGCGCACCGACCAGCTTGCGCCCGGCTCGAACCAGGGCGCGGTGGGCAGCGGGTGCGCGGCGTCGAGGTCGAGCGTGGCGAGCAGGTCGTCGGTCTCGGCGGCCACCCGGTCGAACTCGGCGAGCAGCCCGGCGAGCGTCTCGCCCTCGGTCATCCGGAACTGGCCGGTCCAGTCGACCGGCTCGCTCTGCATCGCCTCGGCGCCGCCCACCGCGAACCGCATCCACCGGTGCTCGCAGAGGGTCACGTGCTTGACCAGGCCGCCGAGGCAGAGCTCGCTGGCCGTGCTGCGCCTGGCGGCCTGCTCGTCGTCGAGACCCGCCACGGTCTGCCGGAGGAGGCCGCGGTGTCGCTGGAGAGTGGTGCGCAGATCGGCCCGCTCGCCGGTGAGGACCTGGTCGGAGACGCTCATGCCGCCCGCCTTTCGCTTGAGGACGGGGGACACCGTACGACCCGGCACCGACACTTTCCGGCTCCACACCGGACGTCCCGAGTTGCCGTTTCGTCCGGATCGCGGTGCACTGAATTACATGGGTGTCATCAAGGTGGGCACGTCCTCCTGGGCCGACCAGATGCTGGTCCGCTCCGGCTGGTATCCCCGTGCGGTCAACACCCCGGCCGGCCGGCTCGGCTGGTACGCCGAACGGTTCGGTCTGGTCGAGGCGGACACGTCGTACTACGCGATCCCGGCGCCGGAGACCACCGCGGGCTGGGCGGCCGCCACCCCGCCGGGCTTCACCTTCGACGTCAAGGCGTTCCGCCTCTTCACCGGCCACCACACCCCGGTCGACGCGCTGCCCCGGGACCTGCGCCCGGCCGGTGGCCCGAGCCGGATCCGCTGGCGGGACCTGCCCGCCGGGGCGTACGACGCGCTCTGGGACCGGTTCCACGCGGCGCTGGCGCCGCTCGCGGCGGCCGACCGGCTCGGCGCCGTGCTGCTGCAGTTCCCACCCTGGCTGGCCCGCGGCGACGCGGCCCGGCAGCGGATCCTGTCGGCGGCACGGCGATGCCGGCCCCGGCCGGTGACCGTCGAGCTGCGACACTCCTCCTGGTTCACCGAGGACGCCGTGGTCGACACCGTGACCTTCCTGCGGGAGCACGGCCTGGGCTACGTCTGCGTGGACATGCCCCAGGGGCACGTCTCCTCGGTGCCGCCGATCCTCGTGGCCACCGCCGACCTGGCCGTGGTCCGGTTCCACGGGCACAGCACGGCCTGGGAGAGCGGCGACAAGCAGGAGAAGTTCCGCTACGCCTACGGCGACGAGGAACTGCGGCGCTGGTCCGTGCTGCTGCGCGACCTCGCCGACCAGTGCGCCGAGCTGCACGTCCTGCTCAACAACTGCTGCGGCGACCAGGCCCAGCGCGACGCCGCCCGGCTGGCCGGGCTGCTCGGAGTCGCGCCCGCCGCCACCCCCGCCTGAGGTTTCCGCCGGCACGCCCCGGGTACCGGCGCTGCGAGGACCGACAGCGAGGGGGACGCGTGGACGAGCGACGGGACGAGCCCGGCGGCCTGGCCCGGGACGGCCGGGATCCCCGGGCGACCCGGGAGGCCGAGGAGGCGCACGGCGGCAGCATGGCCCCCGGCCTGGTGGACGACACCGGGCACCCGGTGGCCGAGCCGCCCGTGCCGGAGAACGAGCCGTCGGCGCTGGGCCGGCCGGGGGAAGAGGACGGCACCGGTTCCTGACCGGATGGTCGACGCCCGGGGCGACCGCCCCGGGCGTCGGTCATCCGCGGATCACCTGCCGGCCATGGCCATCGGTCGCTTGGTCGCGCCCATCCCGGCCATCTTGCCGATCGCCATCGGGGCGCTCGCCAGTCCGCCGGCCCGATTGAGCAGGCCCCGGAACACCTGTCCGGGCTTCTGCTGCTCACCCATGTACGCCGAGACCACCACCAGCGCGCCGGTCATCGCAGGGATGGCCCACTGGAGCAGCTTCATCTGCCGCTGGGAGGAGGCGACGTTCGCGGGCGTCTGGTAGTTCGGCTCGGTGGCCCCCTCGACGGGCGGCCCGCCCGCCTTCTGCAGCCGCATGCCGAGCAGCCGGCTGTAACCGGTCACCGCCAGCGCGCCCACGGTCAGCGCGGTCTTCACGGTGCTCATCTTGGCCACTCCGGACTGGCTGGCCACCCGTGGGCTCTCGGTCACCAGCTCGCCGACCGCGCCAGCCAGGTGCGCGCCGATCGCGGCCGCGTTGACCGGGGTCCAGCGCGCCCAGCCGGCCGAGGCGACCGGCAGCCGTTGGGTTGAATCGTCGATCTTCGCCGCCGCGCCGTTGACGCCGAGCGCCCCCATCAGTGAGCCGCCGAACCAGGCCGCCAGACCCAGGTCGTGCATCGAGCGCAACGCGGTGTGCCGTTCGGACATCTGATCCCCCTCCGCCGTGTTCGGGCGGTGCGGCTTACCCACCTTTCGCGCGGCTACGCACCCGTTTTCCGGGCACGGCGGCCCGGCCGGGTCAGCGGGGCAGCGCGGTGGCGAACGCGGCGATCCGGGCGGCCAGCGGGGCGGCGGCGCGCACCCAGGTGAAGTGGTCCAGCGGGGCGCCCGCCTCGGCGACGGTGTAGCGGTGCCGCGTCACCGGGGCGGCGGTGAGCTTGCCGCAGAGGTGGTCCATCGTCTCGTGCGGCGTGTACTGGTCGTCGTCGACGCTGACCGCGAGCACCGGGGTGCGGACCCGCCGGACGGCCGCCTCGGCGTCGACCCCGTCCAGCACCGGGAAGCGCCCGGTCCGCGCGGTGTACGCCCAGTCCCGGATCACCCCGCGCGCCTGCCGGCCGCCGAACCCCCAGCCGGGCCAGACGCCGAGCAGCCGGGCGACCGCCGCGATGCCCTGGGTGTACGGGAGCACACCCCAGCCGCGCAGCCCCGGGTACCCGCGCCACCACGGGACGCCCACCGCCACCAGGGCCAGCCCGTCCACCCGGTCGGCGTCGTGCAGCGCCTGGTGCAGCACCGCGACCTGCCCGCCGAGCGAGTGCCCGAGCAGCAGCCGGGTCCGGCCGTCCAGCCGGGGCTTGAGCGCGTCGAGCACCGCGCCGACGTCGGTGGCCAGCTCGGCATAGCCGTACCGGCAGGTTCGGGCGGGGGCCGGGGTGCTCTCGCCGGTGCCGCGCAGGTCGGCCACGACGACGGCCAGGCCGGCGTCGCGCAGCGCGGCGGCGAACGGCCGGTAGTAGCGGGCGCGGACACCCATGGCGGGCCAGATCACCACGACGGGCGCGCCGGGCGGCCCGTCCGGCTCCGGGTAGACCTGGACGCCGATCCGCGCCCCGTCGACGTCCACGAACTCCTGCGTGTACTCCCCGCTCACCGGCTCAGCCTACGGCCGGAGGCTACCGGCGGGTAGCAAGGGGTCGGCGGGCCGCCTGCGCCGGTATCCGCCGCCCGGCCACCGGCCCCGACCGGGCGGCCGCGGTCACCCGGTCCACGGCGGCCAGCACCGCCGGCACGTCCAGCCCGGCCAGCGCCGGGTGCACGGCCCGGCCGTCACCGGCCGGGCACGGCCCGGCCCAGAGCGCCTCGTGCCACGGCCGGTCCGGCGGCGGCCCCCACTCCGCCGGCGGCACCGGACCGAACAGCAGCACCGACGGGGTGGCGTAGGCGGTGGCCAGGTGACCGACCCCGGTGTCCCCGCACAGCACCAGGCGGGCGTGGGCGACCAGGGCGGCCAGCTCACCGACATCCGTTGCGCCGGCCAGCACCGCGTCGGCCGGCAACCCGGCCCGGCGGGCCACGCCGGCGGCGAGGTCCCGCTCGCCGGGACCGCCGGTGACCACCACCCGGTGGCCCCGTCCGGCCAGCTCCCGGGCCACCGCCGCGAAGCGTTCCGGCGGCCAGCGCCGCTGCCTCGCCTTGGCCCCCGGGTGCACGATCGTCACGCCGGTCGGCAGCCCGCCCGGCCCGGGGCGGCACAGCGCCAGGTCCGTGCGGTCGGCGGGGATGCCGTACCAGCCCAGCAGCCGGCACCACCGGTCCACCTCGTGCTCCTCGGCCCGCCACGGCGGACCGTCGTGCCACCCCGCCTCGGCGTTGGCGAAGGCCAGCAGCCGCCGCGGCCGGACCCCGGCCAGCATCCGGTGCGACTGCGGCCCCCGCCCGTGCAGGTTCACCGCCACGGCCGGCGGCGGGCCGGACCACCCGAGGTGGCCCAGCCCGTCCGCCACGACCTGCCGGTCCACGCCACCGACCAGCTCGACCAGCGGGGTCAGCCAGCGGGGCGCGACCAGCGCCAGCTCGGTGCCGGGGTACGCCGCACGCAACGCGCGAAGCGCCGGCACCCCGGTCGCGAGGTCGCCGACGCCGAGCGCCCGGAGCACGAGGATCACGGGTACGACGACTCCTGCTCGGCGCAGACCACCAGCTCGCGTACGGCGCAGCCGGGCGGCTGGGCCAGCGCGAACAGGACCGCCTCGGCGGTGTCGGCCGGGTCGTTGAGGATCGCGTCCGGCCCGGGCTTGTACCGCTCGTCCCGCTCGTCGAAGAACGCCGTCCGCATCCCACCCGGGATCAGCAGCGTGACGCCCACCGTGCCGGCCAGCTCGGCGGCGAGCGCCCGGGTGAAGCCGACCACCCCGAACTTCGCCGCGCAGTACGCGGTCGCGTCGCTGACCGCCTTGACGCCCAGCGTGGACGCCACGGTCACCACCGTGCCGTGCGCCCGCTCCAGGTGCGGCAGCGCGGCCCGGATCACCGCGGCGGTGCCGAGCAGGTTGATCGTCACGATCCGGTCCCAGGTCGCGCCGTCGACGTCGGCCAGCCGGCCCGGCACGTCCATGCCGGCGGCGGTCACCACGCCGTCGAGGTCCCCGGCCTGCTCGGCGATCCGCCGGGTGGCCGCCTCGGCGGCCCGGGTGTCGGCCAGGTCGCACTCGACCCAGGGCACCCCGTCGGCCGGCGCCTGCCGGTCCAGCACGTACGGCCGGCCGCCGGCCTTGGCCACGGCCGCCACCACCGCCGCGCCGAGGCCGCTCGACCCGCCGGTCACGAGGACGGCCCGTCCATTCAGGTCCCTGCTCATACCACTCCTTTGACGAGGTGGAGACCGCGCTGGCGCGCGGCCGAGATGGTGCCGGTGGTGGACCGCCCGGTCAGGAAGGGCACGGTGACGACCCGCCCGCCCCAGCGGCGTACCAGCTCCGCCTCGGGCAGCTCGGGCGCGCCGTCACCGGCGTAGTCGCCGCCCTTGACCCACACGTCCGGGCGCAGCCGGGCGAGCACCTGGTGCGGGGTGGGCTCGTCGAAGACCACCACCGCGTCGACACAGTCCAGGGCGGCCAGCAGCCGGGCCCGGTCGGGTTCCGGGTTGACCGGGCGCTCGGGCCCCTTGAGCCCCCGCACGCTCCGGTCGGAATTGAGGCAGACCACGAGGCAGTCGCCGAGGCGGCGGGCCGCCTGGAGGGTGGCCAGGTGACCGGCGTGCAGGATGTCGAAGCAGCCGCCGGTGGCGACCACCGTGCCGCCCTCGGCGCGTACCGTCGCGACGAGTTCCTCGGCGGTGCCGCCGGTGGCCCGGGGCTGCTCCGGCGCCCGGTGCAGGCCGGCCGCCCCGCCGGCCGCCACGTACGCGGACGCGGCCCCGACCGCCGCCTGCACCGCCTCGGCGACCGACGCGCCGTCGGCCAGCGCCAGCGCGGCGGTGGCGGCGAACCGGTCCCCGGCGCCGCAGGTGTCCTCGACGTGCGCCACCGTGGACGGCGGAGGCACGACGAGCGGCGCGGTGCCGGAGTGGCAGAGCACCGCCCCGTCCGGCCCCGCGGTCACCGCGACCGCGCCGACCCGCCACCGGCGGCGCAGCTCCTGCCCGGCCCGGGTGGCCGTGGAGAGCACCGAACCCGCCCCGGCGTCGCCGGTGAGCTGCCGCAGCTCGGCCAGGTTCGGGGTGGCCAGCCGGGCCCCGGGCACCGCGGCGGGGCCGCGCGGGTGCGGGTCCCAGACCACCGGGGCGGCGGCGGCCGCCAGCGCGGCGCGCAGCGCCGGCTGCCGGACCAGCCCGCGACCGTAGTCACTCACCAGGATGGCCCGGGCCCGGGACAGCAGCTCCAGCACCGCCTCCGGCGGCTCGCCCGGCGGCTGGGGGTCACCTCCCCGGTCCAACCGCAGGAGGGTCTGCCCGCCGGCCCGGAGCCGGATCTTCTCGGCGGTGGCGCCGGGCAGCCGGATCGGGTAGAGCTCGACGCCCGCCTCGGTCACCAGGTGCGCCAGCCGGGCTCCGCCGGCGTCGTCGGCCAGCCCGGTCACCAGCGCGACCTCGGTCTCCTGCGCGGCGGCGAGCAGCGCGGCCAGCCCCGCCCCGCCCGGTCGCTCCGCGGCGAACCGTTCGTCGAGCACCGGCACCGGCGCGTCCGGGGCGACCCGGCCGACCACGCCGGTGACGTCCCGGTCCAACAGCGCGTCACCGACCACGACCAGCGGGCGGGTCACGACCCCACCGACCCCGTGCCGGCGAAGCCGTGCCCGTGGGCGGAGTGTCCGTTGTGGCCGTTCCCGCCGTCCCGGCCGCCTCCGGTGGCGACGGGTGGCGGTGCCCAGCGGGCGAAGGTGCCCGCCCGCGGCGCGGGGACGGACGCGCTCGGCAGCTGCCGGATCAGCGGCAGCGCCTGGTCGACGTACTCGCAGAGGACGTGGGTGGACACCAGGTGCAGCTCCTGCACCACCTGGCTGTCCGGGGACGGCACGGCGAGCACGTCGTGGCACTCGTCGGCGAGGGGGTTGGGGGTGGGGCCGGTGAAGGCCCAGCAGCGGAGGCCGGTGTGGTGTGCGGCGCGGGCGGCGGTGAGGAGGTTGGTGCTGGTGCCGCTGGTGGACAGGAGCAGGAGGATGTCGTCGGGTCGGCCGTGGGCGCGGACCTGGCGGGCGAAGATCTCGTCGTAGCCGTAGTCGTTGCCGATGGCGGTGAGGGCGGAGGTTTCGGCGTGCAGGGCGATGGCGGACAGGGGTTCGCGGTCGTCGCGGAGTTTGCCGACGAGTTCGGCGGTGAGGTGTTGGGCCTCGGCGGCGCTGCCGCCGTTGCCGGCCACCAGCAGCCGTCCGCCCCGGGCCAGTGTCCAGGCCAGCTCGGTGCCCCAGCCCGCCAGCCGCTCGGCCTCCCGCCGGTACGGCAGCAGCGCCGCGGCCAGCCCGGAGAGGTGGGCGTCGAGGGTGTCGTGGCGGGTCATCAGGCCACCGCCGGCGCCGGCCGGGACACCGTCGTCAGCGCGGCGTAGACGGCGCCGAGCTGTTCGGCGCAGCGCTTCCAGGAGTACCGGCTGCGGATCCGGTCCAGCGCGGCCGTGGCGTACGCGAACCGGCGGACCCGGTCGGTGAGGAGCCGGCGCAACGCGGTGCCGAGCGCGCGGGGGTCGCGCGGCGGCACGAGGTCGCCGGTGAGCCCGTCCACGACGCTGTCCGCGATGCCGCCCACGTTGGTGCCGATCACCGGCACGCCGCAGGCCATCCCCTCCAGGGGGGTGAGCCCGAACGGCTCGTACCAGGGGGCCGCGACCAGGACGTCCGCCGAGCGGTACCAGGTCGGCATCTCCTCGCGCGGCACCGCGCCGACCAGCTTCACCCGGTCGGCCACACCGCACGACTCGGCCAGCGCGGACAGCCGCCGGGCGAACGCGTCGGCGGGGAGCAGGTCGGCCGGCGGGCCGCCGACCACCACGCACTCGGCGTCCGGCACCGCGGGCAGCGCCCGCACCACGTCCAGGAAACCCTTCCGCTCCACCATCCGGCCGACGGTGAGGATGCGGGGGCGGGCGGGGTCGCGGGGGGCGACCGGGCCGTCCGGGCGGAACACGGCCTGGTTGACGCCGGACGGGACCAGTGCCATCCGGGAGCGGGGCACGCCCATCCGCACCAGCTCGGCGACCTCGTCCTCGCACTGCACGACGACCCGGTCCACGGCCCGGCCGAGTGCCCGCTCGTAGCCGATCCGCCCTGGTGGACTGGTGTCCCGCGCGCCCTGGTGCCGACGCTTGACCGTGCCGAGCGCGTGGTACGTGAGCACCGTCGGCACCCCGGTCCGCCGGCCGGCGTGCACGGTGGCCAGGCCGCTCATCCAGAAGTGCGCGTGCGCCACGTCCGGGAGCCAGCCGCCGCGCCGCCACGAGTCCGCGAGCCAGCTGCCGAACTCGCCCATGTACGGCAGCAGCTCGTCCTTCGGCACGCGCTGCGCCGGGCCGGCCGGCACGTGGCACACCTGGTAGCCGTCCGGGGTGGACACGACCTCGGGCAGGGCGGCCGAGTCCCGACGGGTGTAGACGCGGACGTCGTGCCCCTCGCCGACGAGCGCGGCCGCGAGTTCGGCCACGTGGGTGTTCTGACCGCCGGCGTCCTCCTCGCCCAGGGCGGCGAGGGGGCTGGCGTGCTCCGAAATCATCGCGATGCGCATGTCTCCTCCTCCATGATCCGGTCCCAGTCGGCGAGGAACCGGTCGAGCCCGAAGCGTTCCTTCGTCACCTCGCGTGCCCGCGCCCCCAGCCGGTACGCGGCGTCGCGGTCCTCGGCCAGCCAGCGGGCCGCCTCGACGAGCGTGTCGACGCGGGTGGAGAGCACCCCCGCGTCGGGTGGCACGGCGTCCACGGCCTCGGTGGTGGCCAGCGCGACCACCGGCATGCCGATGGTCATGGCCTCGACGAGGCTCAGCCCGAGCGACGTCCAGCGGCACAGGTGCAGGTACGCCCGCCGCTTCGCCACCTCGGCGTGCATCCGGTCCTGCGGCAGGTCGTCGTGGATGGCCAGTCGGTCCGCCGGCAGCCCGAGCCGGTCGGGCAGCCCGGCCACCCCCATGCCGAAGACGTCCAGCGGGGCGACCGCGGTGAAGCGCGGCATCAGGTCGGTGCCGGTGACCCGCCAGCGGCGGACCGGCTCGTTGGTGACCACGGCGAGGCGGTCCAGCTCGCCGGTCCACTCGACGGCCGGCGGCACGATGCCGTGCTCGACGACCGCCGTGCGGGTGCCGCCGGTGTCCCAGAACAGCTCGTTGAAGTGGGTCACGTGGGTGAGCAGCAGGTCGTCCCGGTCGGCCATCGGGTGGCGGGTGTTCGGCACGTCGCCCTTCGGGGTGTTGTGCTCCACGTAGACGGCCGGCACGTCCCGGCCGGGCCAGCGGCCCAGCCACCGTTCGGCCAGCTCCAGCTCCTCGGGCCGTTGCAGGATCACCAGGTCGACCTCGGCCCGCCCCAGCTCCTCCGGGGTCACCTCGACGGCGCTGTCCGGCCAGGGGTAGGTCCGCGCCCGGCCCAGCCCGTACGGGCCGCGGTCGGGCGTGACCGGTACCAGGTACCGGTGTCTCCCGTGCACGAACGACGTCGTCCAGGAGCCGTGCACGTGCCACAGCAGAACCTTCATCTCTCTCCTCGTCGGCGAC
>NZ_WBKT01000007.1 GCF_008868175.1 Micromonospora sp. AMSO31t | reverse complement strand
CGCGGCCGTCCGGTGGCGCGGCTCGGTGCCGGGCCACCGGACGGGTTCGGGCGATCAGATCGCGGTGAGGGTGAGGGTTGCGGTGTAGGTCCCCGCGGCCGTCTCGGTGGGTACGCTCAGCCGCAGGCCCGCGCCCAGCTGTGCGGTGCCCCGCCCGGCGCCGCCCGGCGCCGTGCCGAGCACGGCGCTGTTGCCGAGGCCGCCGCCGGTCCCGACGACGTACGGCGTCACCTCCGGGCCGGCGACCACGCCCTGGCCGGAGCCCTGGGCGAGTACCCGGGGGGTCCAGCCGAGGTAGCCGGCGCTGAACGTCGCACCGTTCGGACCGGTGAAGTCCGCCGGGATCTGCCCGGACGCGCTCCACCCAGGCTGACCGGCACGGGTGTCGGTCACCGTCACCGGCCGGAGCTCGCCGGTGCTCTCCCACCGGTCACCGCCGGCGGCCAGCTGCGCGGGCGGCAGCACGACGGCCCGGTCGTCCGGGTCGACGCTGATCACCAGGGAGCCCTGCGTCTCGTCGATCGACGCGGTGATCGTCTGCGAGGTGCCCGGCTCCGGCGGGAACGCCACCCAGAGGGTCACCGGTTCGCTGGTCGCGGTCACGGCGTGGTCGTCGTCGTAGAGCTTGACCACGTATTCGCAGGCGTTCAGCTCCCGAGTGGCGGTGAACGAGTAGCTGGCGCCCGCCTCACCCGCGATGATGGTCCAGTCGTCCGCGCCGGGGCACCTGCTGAACCAGTGGTAGTGGTTCAGCTCGGTCTGCGGCGTCTGCACCGCGTTGAGCGTCACCGTGTCGTTGGGCTGGTACTCGTCCTCGGCCATGCCGCTGATCGACAGGCTGACCTCCGGCCCGCCGCCGGACAGCGCGCCGACGACGAAGGAGTAGTCGACCGGCCCGGTGCTGACCGTGGTGCCGTTGGTCAGCGTCGCGTCGGCCTGGAACTTGAGGGTGTAGTTGCCCAGCGCGCTGAATGCCCAGTTCGAGTGCGCGTGGGTGTGCACCGGCACGTCGATCGCGTCCGGCAGCCCGTCGTCGGACCGGAACTTGATGATCGGACCGCCGAACGAGTCCTGCGTGAACAGCGTGACGTTGCCTGGCCCCTGCACGTCGACCAGGCTCAGCCGCACCTTGTCACCCTCGAACACCCCCGAGTCGAGCGTCGTGGTGTTCCACCCCGGCCAGAGCAGATCCGGGTCCTGGGTCATCGGCAACAGCCAGACCTGGCTGCCCGCCGGGCCGAGGAACGCGAACCGAGGATCATTCGGAACGGCCATCGCCGACTCCGGCAGGGCCTGGAACGTCACGTCCGCCGGATCCCGCGTCACCGACGGGCTGACCGTGTCGTCGTGCACCTTCAACGACAGCGCACCACCTTCGTAGTGCACGTCGACCGCATCGGTGTGCCCCTTCGACAGCACCACCTTCTCGGCCGCCGACGCCCCGGTGGGCGCCAGCACCGTGCCGGCGACCACCACCGCCCCGGCCATCAGGGCCGCGAAACCGCGCGCCCTCACCGTCGAATTCATACCTCCCCTTTCACACCACGCGCCCCATGCGCGCGGTGGTACATGTGGCCCCGGACCGGTGCCCTTCGACGGGCGGTGCCTCTCGCGTCGTGGCCTAGAGCAGGTGAACTCACCATGACGCCTTGCGTACGCCGGGCAGCTCACCTCGGAGGGCCAGCTCGCGGAACCGCACCCGGGACAGCCCGAACCGGGTCAGCACGCCGCGCGGGCGGCCGTCGATCTGATCCCGGGAGCGCAGTCGCACCGGGCTTGAGTCCCGCGGCAGCCGGCTCAGCTGGCGGACCGCCTCGGCGCGCACGTCCGGGTCGGTGTCCGGGTGGCGGATGGCCCGCTTCAGATCGGCCCGAGTCTGGGCGTGCCGGGCCACCAGGTCCTCGCGTCGGGCCTGCCGGTTGCCGAGGCTCTTCTTCGCCATCAGCGGGCCTCGCGGAACTCGACGTGCCGGCGCACGACCGGGTCGTACTTGCGCAGGACCAGCCGGTCCGGGTCGTTGCGGCGGTTCTTGCGGGTCACATACGTGTAGCCGGTGCCGGCGGTGCTGCGCAGCCGCACGATCGGACGCACGTCGGTCTGCCGGGCCATCAGACCGTCACCCCCCGGGCGCGAAGCTCGGCGACGACCTTCTCGATGCCCTTACGGTCCACGGTCTTCAACGCCTTCGCGGTCAGCGTCAGCCGGATCCACCGGCGCTCCGAGGGCAGCCAGTAGCGGTGGTTCTGCAGGTTGGGATTCCACCGACGGCGGGTGCGCCGGTGGGAGTGCGACACGGCGTTACCGAAGCTCGGCTTCGCGCCGGTGACGTCACAACGTCGGGACACAGTAAACACTCCTCCTCGAAGGCTCCACGATAACGACAACGGTTTTCAGTTGTACATCATCCGTTCGGTGCGCCCTGAGGCGGGTCGCGGACGATCTCCACGAGGCAGTCGGTGCCGAGGCGGTAGCCGACGCCCCGCAGCGTCGTCACCACCGGCACGTCCGCACCGACCTTGAACCGCAGTCGACGGACATGGACGTCGACGCTGCGCGGACTCGTGTAGGGCTGCCCCCAGACGCGGTCCAGCAGCTGGCGTCGGGTGAAGACCTGACGTGGGTGTTCGGCCAGGCACAGCAGCAGGTCGTACTCCCGACGGGTCAGCACGACTTCGCTGCGGCCGCGGTACACCGCTCGTGCCTCGGGATGGATCCGCAGGTGGAGGCCCGGCTCGCCGGCCGACGGCCCCGAGCCGATGTCGCCACTCAGGAGGGCGAACAGGGCGTCGATCCGCGCGTCTCCCGCTGCGGAGGCATGCGGGTCGAGCCGTACCTCGACCGTCACGGTGAGCATGTCGCCGGCCCGGCGGGCCTCGATCAGCCGTGATCGGGGACCACCGTTCGCTTCGGGAGCTTCCATGTGCTTAGAATGACAACCGTTTTCAGTTAAGTCGAGAGGAGTGCGATGTCGTCGTCACCACAGGCCCCGGTTGACGCCGCGCCAACCGACGCCGATACCCGTCCGTCGCTGACCGTGCTGTCCGGGTTCTGGCCGGCGGCGACCTTCGCCGTCGCCCGCGCGCTACTCGCCGCCGACCCGTCGTTGCTGCTGGTGCGACACGACCTCACCGGCATCCGGGACGGCATCGTGCGTCGCGTCGTCCGGTCCGGCCCGGCTGGCATCATCGAGGACGAGCAGGTCACCCTGGTGCACGGCTGCGTGTCCTGCACGCTGCGCGAGGACGTGCTACCCACCCTCGCCCGGCTCACCCGCAGCCAGCCCGGCCACGACCTGGTGCTGATGCTGCCGGAGGTGGTCGAGCCGGAGGCGGTCGCCGCGGCCTGCGCCCACTGCCTCGTGGACGGCGCGTTGATCACCGACCTCATCCGCATCGACTCCTACGTCACCGTGCTCGACGCCGAGCACCTGCTCGACGGCCTCGCCAGCACGGACGACCTGACCGCGCTCGGCATCCAGGCCGCCGAGGACGACCACCGTGCCCTCGCCGACGTCGTGGTTCGGCAGATCGAGTACGCCGACACCCTCGTGCTGTGGGGCCAGTCCCGCGAAGGCGCCTTCGACACCAGCAGGATGTCGGTCCTGCTGCAGCGAATGGCCCCGTGGGCGGCGCAGTTCCGGGTCGACGAGGATCTCGTCGACGCCGACGCGCTCACCCGCCAGTTGCGCCACACGCACCGGCACCGGCCGGAGACCCCCGGAGTTCTCGCCCGGGGACTGCAGGGTTACGCGCTGGGCACGCACGAGCCGGAGGCCGATTGCGGTGTGGTCTCCGTCGTCTTCCGGGCCCGTCGCCCGTTTCACCCGCAGCGGCTGCACGACGTGCTGGAGGACGTCAACGCCGAGATGATCCGCTCCCGGGGTGTTTTCTGGCTGGCCAGCCAGCCCGACACCGTGGTGGCCTGGGAGTTCGCCGGTGGCGGTCTGGCCATGGGCTCCCTCGGGCACTGGCTGGTCAGCCTCCCCGAGGACCGCTGGGAGCACGTCTGCGACCAGCGCCGGCTCGCCGCCGCCCTCGAATGGGACCCCTACTACGGCGACCGCCACCAGCACCTGGTCTTCATCGGCCTCGACGTGGACCCCGTCGAGCTGCACCGCACGCTCGCCGGCTGCCTGCTCACCGACGCCGAACTCGCCGACGGCGAGGAAACCTGGCGCAGCTACCGCGACCCGTTCGCCGGCTGCTTCCCCCTCGGGGCGGAAGAACTGACCGACACCGACACCGACACTGACACCGAAGGAGCTCAGCGCGCATGAAGCCCGGCATCCACCCCGAGTACCGCCCCGTCGTCTACCGCGACAAGGGCGCCGACTTCGCGTTCCTCACCCGGTCCACCGCCACCAGCGACCAGACGATCGAGTGGACCGACGGCAACACCTACCCCGTCATCGACGTCCAGATCTCCTCCGCCAGCCACCCCTTCTGGACCGGTAAGCAGCGTCTGCTCGACACCGCCGGCCGGGTGGAGAAGTTCCGCCAGAAGTACGCCCGTCGCGGACCCCAGACCAGCAGATGAGCACCGGCGTCCCCGTCGACTGGGCCGAGCTGTCCCCGCAACTCGTCGACGCGGCCCGGCGCGACCGGGCCTGGTACCTGACGATCGCCCGTGAGCTGGTCGGTCCCACCGACCGGCTCGCGGTCGACGTCGGCTGCGGTGCCGCCGGCATGGCCCTCGCGATGGCCCGGATGATGGCCTGCGGCCGGGTCGTCGCGGTGGACGCGCACCCGGCCGTGCTCGACGCCGCCCGCCAACACATCCACGCCCAATGGTCCGACCCGCGGGTACGCGTCGAGCCGCTGCGCGCCGACATCCCCGCCGACACGGCCGCCCTGCGCGAGATGCTCGGCGCTCCCGCGGACCTGATCTGGGCCTCGGCCTCGGTGCACCACGTCGGCGACCAGCAGGCGGCCGTCACCGCCCTCGCGGGCCTGCTCACACCCGGCGGACGCCTGGCCCTCGCCGAGGGCGGCCTGCCCGAGCGGAACCTGCCCTGGGACCTCGGCCTCGGCGAACCCGGGCTGGAGGGGCGGCTGCACGCCGCCCAGGACCAGTGGTTCGCCCGGATGCGCGCGGACCTTCCCGGGAGCCGGCGGATGCCGTACGGCTGGACGGAGGCGTTGCGCCGGGCCGGCCTGTCGCCGGTGACCACCCGCACGACGCTGGACGAGCAGCCACCACCCCTGCCCGACAGCGCGCGGCGGGCCGTCCTGGCGGACCTGCACGGACGGGTCGACCGGCTGCGGCCGACCGGCCTGATCAGCGCCGCCGACCTCGACGCCTGGGACCGCCTCCTCGACCCCGGCGACGGGCAGTGGCTGGGACACCGCGCCGATCTCTTCCGGCTAGGCGCCCGCAGCGTCCACGTCGGCGTGCGCCCCTGAGCCGGCATGTCCACGCGCATGGTTCCGGATGAGCAGTTGCGGGCCGCGGGGCTGCTTCCCACCACCCAGCGCCGGGCCGTGCTCGCGCTGCTGGTCGGACGTTCCCGCCCGCTCACCGCTCAGGCGGTGCACGCCGAACTCGCCAGCACGGTGGGAGGCGTCGGCCTGACCACCGTCTACCGGGCGCTGCACACCCTCGCCGACGCCGGCCTGCTGCACACCTTCGACCTCGACGGCCAGCGCGCCTACCGCCACTGCGGTGCGGCCCCACACCAGCACCTGATCTGCGACCGGTGTGACGCGGTGCTCGAGTGCCCGCCCGATGTGGTGGCGAGCTGGTTGAGTGAACTGCACCACCACACCGGCTTCACCCCGCACGCCGACCGGCTCGACCTGCGAGGCATCTGTGCGGCCTGCGCTCCCACCTAGCGACCGCGGGCGCACCTCGCGCACGGACGGCTGGTACAGAAGGGTCATGCTCTGGGACCGCGCCAGGTGGGGCCAGGGCTCAGATCGTCATTCCTTGGGCCCACCGGCACGTTGCACGACCTCCAGCACCATCCTGACCTGTTCCGGAGTCTCGACCGGGCCGAGCAGCACACCAGGTTCGGCGGGTGAGCGCGGCGGTTCGTGCCGGGCCAGCAGCAGCACGGCGGGTGCCCGATGGCAGGCGCCCAGACACTGGCTGCGCACCAGCACTCCGCCGCGGCTGCGGCGGACCGCATCCCGAAGGATGTCAAGAAGCGGTCGGTGACCGCCGTCGGCCCCGGTGGCTGTTCTGCCGCGTAGTGCGCGGCAGCGGTGGGCGTCACACACCACCACCGTGACGCCGACGGCGTCCGGTGAGACGAACGGTCCGGGGATCATCGGGCTGAGGTGTCGTGCATGGCGAGCATGGCGTGGTCGCCGCGCCGCCAGACGGTACGGCAGCAGCGGAAGCCGCCATCCAGGGCGGCGACGCGATGCCAGTCCAGGCCGCCGACGAACTCCGCGGACGTCATGCCCGCCATGGCCTGGGCGCGGCTGCGCAGTGGCTCGCGCAGCGCCGGCTCACCGGCGGCATCACTCCACCATCGCGACCACGGGGCAGACAGGTCGCAGTCGTCCCGCCGTGCTGGTCCGCCGAGGGCCGGTACGGTGTCGGCCATCAGCAGCACCCCGCCCGGATTCAGGACGGTACGGATCTCGGCGTACAGCTCCCTGGCCCGGTCAGCCGGTAGGAAATGCAGCGTCATCACCACCAGCACGACGTCGTACCGCCCGCTCGTCGTGGCCCGCCACGCCGCCGTGCTCAGGTCCGCCGGCAGCACCGACATCGAGGCGGGCAGGCCGGCGCGCGCCAGGAACAGCAGCACCGGATCGGCGTCGAGCACCGCCACCTGGGCTGCGGGCCACCGGCGCAGCGCGGCCTCGGCGGTGGTGCCCACCCCACCGCCCAGGTCCAATACGGCGGCCGGAGACCGGCCGAGGATCTGCTCGACGGCGTCGAAGCCGGCCGCGAGGCAACCGTGGCGGCCGGGCAGGTAGTGCCTCATCATCGCCTCCCAGCCGTCCCGCAACCGGCGTGTCACCGCTGGTGACAGGGCGTTCGTCATGGGGCGTGGCCGCCCGCCACGAGAACGTCGTGCGCGTGCAGGTCGCTGAGGTCCCACTCGGGGAACGGATCCGGCAGGCGCCGCCAGAAGTCCTCGCCGGAGGCGATTTCGGGGTCGGTGAGCAGACACTGGTGCAGGGCCGCGCGGAGGCCGTCGGCGTCGAGGCCCACCCCGATGAGGACAAGTTCCTGTTGCCGGTCGCCGAACTCCGGGTGCCACCGGGCCCGAAGCTCGTCCCGTTCGTCCGGGTCCTCCGGCCACTCGCCGGAGACCGCCACCGGCACCCCGACCGGGTCGCACCGGCCCGTCGGGCCGGCCTGCGACCACAGTGCCTGCACCTGCGGACGGGTCGCCAGCCAGAGGAAGCCCTTGGAGCGGACGACCCCGAAGTCGTCGAGCCTGCCGGTGAGCAGGTCCCAGAGCCGTTGCGGGTGAAACGGGCGGTGGTCGCGGAAGACGATGCTGGAGATGCCGTACTCGATGGTCTCGGGAACGTGCTCGCCGTTGAGTTCGGCGACCCACCCGGGCGCGGTCTCGGCGCGCTCGAGGTCGAACCGGCCGGTGTGCAGGATCTCCGCCGGGGACACCCGGCCGTGTACGGCGCGCACCTGACGGGCGGCGGGATTCAGGCGGGTGATCAGCGCCTCGACCACCGCCAGATCGACGGCACCCACGAGGTCGGTCTTGTTGACCACGATGACGTCGGCGAACTCGATCTGGTCGACCAGCAGGTCGGCGATCGTCCGGTCGTCGTCCTCGTACGCGGCGAGCCCTCGGTCCTCAAGCGACGCCCCGGCCCGGATCTGGGCGACCAGACCGGCGGCGTCCACAACGGTGACGGTGGTGTCCAGCCGTGCGATGTCATCGAGCACCTGCCCGCCGTCCACCCCGAAGGCGAACGTGGCGGCCACCGGCATCGGTTCGGAGATGCCGCTGGACTCGATCAGCAGGTAGTCGAAGCGGCCCAGCCGCGCGAGCCGGGCCACCTCGTCCAGGAGGTCGTCGCGCAGCGTGCAGCAGATGCAACCGTTGGTCAGCTCCACCAGTCGCTCCTCGGTCCGCGACAGCGTCCCACCGTCACGGACCAGCGTGGCGTCGACGTTGATCTCGCTCATGTCGTTGACGATCACTGCCACCCGCAGGCCGTCCCGGTTGGTTAGGACGTGGTTGAGCAGGCTGGTCTTGCCGGCGCCGAGGAAACCGGACAGCACCGTCACCGGCAGCCGGGCGGTCACGACTCGTCCACCACCTGGCGGCCCTTGTACAGCCCGCAGTGCGCGCACGCCCGGTGGGGGACCACCATCTCCTTGCGCGGGCAGGGGCACGGGGTCAGCTGGGGCACGCTCGCCTTCCACTGCGCGCGCCGGTGCCGCGTGTTCGACCGGGACATCTTCCGCTTCGGTACGGCCATCGGGAAACTCCTCTGCTCAGCGAACCAAGCTGAGCATAACGGTTTCCATTTTCATATCGTCCATGGGGGCGAGCCTGACCCAAGGCTCGGCTCGACGATTTCGACGGCTGCCGGACCTCAGCGGGCCGGCGCGTCGCGGCCGGTACGGTCCCCGACCGCCTCGGCAACGAAAGGTGCGGCCGGCCCGCGTGGCAGCGAGCCGCCGCACCTTCGCGATGTCCGCTCCGTGAGGCGTGCGCGGGTTTGATCAGACGGTGAGGGTCCAGGTGTTGAGGTAGCCGGTGTCCGCGGAGTAGACGTCGCGTACCTGCAGCCGCCAGGTACCGTCCGCCGCCTCAGAGGAGAGGTTGACGGTGTAGGTGGCGTTGACGTTGTCGGCGCTGTCCGAGCCGCTGCTGTTCTTCAGCCGGTAGCTCGTGCCGTCCGGGGCGAGCAGGTCAATGACCAGGTCGCCGCGGTAGGTGTGGACGATGTTGACCGCCACGGTGGCGGTCGCCGAGGCGGTGCGGCCGCAGCCGGAGATGGTGATGGCGCTGGTCACGGCCGAGCCGGCATCCGGGATCGCCACGTCCGTGCCGTTGGTGCCGGTGCAGCCGGTCGGCGGGGGCGGAGGCGGCGGGGTGCTGCCGTTGACGACGTAGAGCAGCTTGTTGGGCGAGCCGGTGCCCGGGTTGCCGACCACGTTGCTGGTGGCGTTGGTCACCAGGTAGTCGCGGACCTGCTGGGGCGTCCAGGACGGGTTGGCGCTGGCCACCAGCGCCGCCGCGCCGACCACGTGCGGGGTCGCCATCGAGGTGCCGCTGATCGTGTTGGTCGCCGTGTCGCTGCTGTTCCAGGCCGAGGTGATCGACGAGCCGGGCGCGAAGATGTCCAGGCAGGTGCCGATGTTGGAGAACGACGACCGGGCGTCGCTGCTGGTGGTCGAGCCGACCGTGATCGCCTCGGTCACCCGGGCCGGTGAGGTGTTGCAGGCGTTCGCGCCGGTGTCGTTGCCGGCGGCCAGGCCGTAGGTGACGCCGGAGGCGATGGAGTTGCGCACCGCGGCGTCCAGGGTGGTGTCGACGCCGCCGCCGAGGCTCATGTTGGCCACCGCCGGCTTGACCGCGTTGGCGGTCACCCAGTCGACGCCGGAGACGACGCCGGCGGTGGTGCCGCTGCCGGAGCAGTTGAGCACCTTCACCGCGACCAGCTGCACACCCTTGGCCACCCCGTACGCGGAGCCGCCGACCGTGCCGGCGACGTGTGTGCCGTGGCCGTTGCAGTCGGTGTTGTTGCTGTCGACGGTGTTGGTGCCCCAGGCGGCCCGGCCGCCGAAGGTGCTGTGCGTGGTCCGGATGCCGGTGTCGATGATGTACGCCCGGACGTTCGAGGCCGTGTTCGGGTAGGTGTAGGAGCTGTCCAGCGGCAGGTTGCGCTGGTCGATACGATCCAGGCCCCACGACGGCGGGCTGGTCTGGGTGCCGCTGATCGAGACGGTGTGGTTCTGCTGCACGTACGCCACGGCCGGGTCGGCGGCGATCCGCGCGGCGGCGCGCGCATCGACCCGTACCTCGAAGCCGCGCAGGGCCGCACCCCAGGTGCGGGCGACCGCGCCGCCGTGCCGAGTGGTCAGCCGCCGGGCGGTGTCGCCGACCCGGGCCCGGGTGACCGAGGCGTCCTTGAACACGACGATGTAGCTGTCGGCGACGGCGGTGGCGCCGCCAGCCTCTTTGACCACGCCGACCCGGTCGGCCGCCATGGCGGGCGTGGCCGCCATCAGCATCGTCAGAGCCGCGGCCCCGACGAGTGCGGACTTGCCTGATGGACGCATCTGCATTCCTCCTCCGGTCGGAGCCAAGCCGTCGAGCTGCGGTAGCAGAGCGATCGACCGGCACCGATTGACGACGATCATAGGAGCCGCCGCCCCTGCCGGGGCATAGCAGATGATGAATATTTTTAGGGTATGGCCCACGCCAGCCTCGGCGCTCACTCAGCAGGCGTCCAGTTCGACCCCATCTGATCATTTCCGCGTCACCTCGATTGACGACGCCTGTCCGCTTTCGGCCGTCCCGGGTGTTCCAGCGGCTACAGTAACGCGCATGAAAACGGTTATCGCTTGGACGTTCCCGGAGGGTCAGCTGTGAAGATCGCGTTCGTCGGCAAGGGCGGCAGCGGCAAGACGACCCTCGCCGCCATGTTCGCCCGCCACCTCGCCGGCCGTGGCCCGGTGCTGGCCATCGACGCCGACATCAATCAGCATCTGGCGGTGGCCCTCGGCGCGCCGGTCTCCGTCGCCGCGCAGCTGCCGCCGCTCGGGGAGCACCTACCCATGATCAAGGAATACCTGCGGGGGACGAACCCGCGGATCGGCTCCGCCGCCGAGATGGTGAAGACAACCCCGCCCGGCGCCGGATCCCGGCTGCTGCGGGTGGCGGAGGACAACCCGGTCTACGCCGCCTGTTTCCGTGACATCGGCGGGGTGCGCGTCGCGGCCACGGGCGCCTTCACCGCGGAGGACCTCGGCGTGGCTTGCTACCACTCCAAGGTCGGCGCGGTGGAGTTGCTGCTCAATCACCTGCTCGACGGGCCGGGCGAGTACGTGGTGGTGGACATGACCGCCGGAGCCGACTCGTTCGCCTCAGGGTTGTTCACCCGCTTCGACCGCACCTTCCTAGTCTGCGAGCCGACCCTGCGCAGTGTCGGCGTCTACCGGCAGTACGCCGGCTACGCCCGCGACTACGGGGTCGCCCTGTCCGTGGTCGGCAACAAGGTCGAGGACGCCTCCGACGTGGACTTCCTGCACGAGCACGTGGGCGCCGACCTGCTCGGCTGGGTGAGCCGCTCGGCGTACGTGCGGCGGGCCGAACGGGGCGCGGTCGAGCCGTTGTCACAACTGGAGGCGGCCAATCGGGCCGTCCTGGCCCAGCTGGCCAGCGCGGTGGACGACACGGTGCAGGACTGGGAGGCGTTCACCCGGTACGCCCACGAGTTCCACCGGCGCAACGCGGCCGCCTGGGCCAACGATCGCACCGGCCTCGACCTCACCGCCCAGATCGACCCCGACTTCCAGCTCGGTCCGGCCCGCCCGAGCCTGCCGGCGGCGGTAACCGCCTGACATCGTGGGGTGCGCCCGTCGAGCGTCGGCGGGCGCACCTGGCAGGGCCGCCCAAACCTCCGCCACATGCGCCGATGCTGATATGCGCACCTCGCGCTTAGACAGCGTTATTGGAAATGGCTACCGTTCCCTTCATTCCGGCAGAAGGAGCGGTAGTGAAGAGATCCATCCGTACACTTGGGGTGGCCCTGGCGGTCGCGGCGCTCGGTGCCGTCGCCGGCTGCGGCTCCTCGGACAACGGCACCCCGCCGGCCGCCGCAGGCGGCACCGTGGCCGTGGTCGCGACGACGCCCGAGGTCGCCGACTTCGCCCGGAACGTCGGTGGCGACGCGGTGACGGTGACCCAGATCATCAAGCCGAACGTCGACCCGCACGAGTACGAGCCCACGCCGGCGGACATCCAGGCCATCGGCAAGGCCGCTCTGGTGGTCAAGAACGGCGTCGGCCTGGAGGAGTGGCTCGACCAGACGATCGAGTCGGCGGGCTTCACCGGCACCGTGGTCGACACCTCGCAGGGCGTGGCCCTGCGCAAGGGCGACCCGGGCGACGAGGAGATGGCCGACGGCGACCCGCACATCTGGCACAACCCCCGCAACGCCAAGGTCATGGCGGAGAACATCGAGAAGGCGCTCGTCGCCGCCGACAAGGGCCACGCCGACACCTTCCGCGCCAACTTCCAGGCTTACGCGGCGAAGCTCGACAAGCTGGACGCGGACAACGAGCGCAAGTTCGCCGCGCTGCCGGCCGACCAGCGCAAGCTGGTCACCAACCACGACGCGTTCGGGTACTACATCGACCGCTACCAGCTGCAGTTCGTGGGCTCGGTGATTCCCAGCCTGGACACCTCCGCGGAACTGTCGGCCAAGCAGTTGCAGGACCTGGTGGCGAAGATCAAGGCCACCGGCACCAAGGCGATCTTCAGCGAGAGCTCGCTGCCCCCCAAGGCCGCCGAGGCGATCGCCCGGCAGGCCGGGGTGAAGGTGGTCGGCGGGGAGGACGCCCTCTACGGCGACAGCCTGGGCCCGGAAGGCACGCCCCAGGGGACGTACCTCGGCGCCGAGGAGCACAACACGGACACCATCGTGGCGGCCCTCGGTGCCTGATCCAGCCGTGGCCGACGCCGCCCTGCGCCTGGCGCGGGCCGGCGTCGGCTACCGGGGTCGCGCCGTGCTCACCGACGTCGACCTCACCGTGGCGCCCGGACAGGTCCTGGCCCTGGTCGGGTCGAACGGCGCCGGCAAGTCCACGCTGATCAAGGCGGTGGTCGGGCTGGCCGAGGTGGTGTCCGGCACGGTCACCGTCCTCGGCCGCCCGGCCGCCCGGGCCCGGGGCGCCGCGGCGTACGTGCCGCAGGTGGACGCCCTCGACGCCGACTTCCCGGTCACCGCCGCCGACGTCGTGCTCATGGGCCGTTACCGACCGACCCGCTGGCTGCGCCAGGTACGTGCCGCCGACCGCACGATCGCCGCCGAGGCGCTGGACCGGGTCGGCCTCGCCGATCGGGCGCGGACCCGCTTCGGCCTGCTCTCCGGCGGGCAGCGGCAACGCGTCCTGCTCGCCCGCGCCGTCGCCAGCCAGGCGCGGCTGATGCTGCTCGACGAACCGTTCAACGGCCTCGACTCTGCCAGCCAGGACGTCATCCTGCACATCCTGCGGGACCTCGCCGCCACCGGCACCGCCGTCGTGCTCAGCACCCACGACCTCGGCATCGCCTGCGACCTGGCCGACACCGCGTGCCTGATCCACGCCGGCCACGCCCGCACCGGCCCCACCGCCGACATCCTGTCAACCCTGCCGGGCCGCTACGGGTACGGCAGCCAGGCCCCCGAGCTGCACCACAGCGGCACCGCGGGAGCCTGACCATGGCGAGCAACATCCTCACCGACCCGTTCGACGCGCCCTTCATGGCCCGCGCCCTGACCGAACTGCTCCTGCTCGCGGTCGTGTGTGGGCCGGTCAGCGTGCTGGTGTTCCTGCGCCGGCTGGCGTTCGTCGCCGACGCGTTGACCCACACCGTGTTCCCCGGCGTGGTGCTGGGTTTCCTGGCCGCCGGCTGGAACGGCATCCCGGGTGGCGCCCTCGTGGCCGGCCTGCTGACCGCGGTCGTGCTCACCGCGCTCACCCGCCGTGCCCGGCTGACCGAGGACGCCACCACCGCCGTGCTGCTGACCGCCATGTTCTCGATCGGGGTGGTCCTGGTCTCCCGGCAGCACTCCTACACCAGCGATCTGACCGCGTTCCTGTTCGGTCGGCTGCTGACCGTCACCGCCGCTCAGCTCACCCAGACCGCCGTCCTGGCCCTGATCGTGCTGATCTACCTCGCCGTGACGGCCCGCCCGCAGGTGCTGCGCGCGTTCGACCCGGCCGGCGCCGCCTCGGCCGGATTCCGGCTGACAGCGCTCGACCTGGGCCTCAACGTGGTCGTCGCGCTCGTCGTGGTCGCCGCCGTGCAGGCCGTCGGGACGGTGCTGGTGATCGCTTTGCTCATCGTGCCGGCCGCTACCGCCCGGCTGCTCACCGATCGGCTCGCCGTCATGACGCTGGCCGCCACCGCTTCCACCGCCCTCGCCGGCTACCTCGGGCTACTCGCGAGCTGGACGGCCTCGGTGGAGCACGGCATCCGCCTGACCTCGGCCTCGGCCGTGGTTCTGGTCCTGGTGGCCACCTACCTGCTCGCGCTGCCGGCCGGCGCGCTGCGCCGCCAGCGCGAACGACGGCGCGCACCCGTCCTCGCCGGGACGGAAGGGGCCCGATGAGCTGGTTGCTGGAGGACACGCTGCGCCGGGCGATCGTGGAGGCGGTCGCCGTGGGCGTGCTCACCGGCCTCGTCGGCGTCCATGTGGTGCTGCGGCGGCTGTCGTTCTTCACCATGTCGATGAGTCACGCCACCTTCCCGGGTGTCGTCGCGGCCTCCCTGCTCGGCGTCAACATCTACCTCGGCGGTGTCCTCGCCGGCCTGCTGGCGGCGGCGGCCGTGGCGGGACTGTCCCGCGCCCGCGGTCAGGAAGCCACCGCCGCGACCGGAGTCATCCTCTCCGCCGGCTTCGCGCTCGGCGTCGGGCTCGTCGCCACGCAGAACGGCTTCAGCCGAGACCTGTCGTCCTTCCTGGTCGGTTCCATCCTCACCGTCTCCACGCGGGACCTGATCGCCACCATGGCCGTCCTGGCGCTCGTCGCCACCGCGTTGCTGCTGGGCGGCCGCCGCCTCGCGTACGTCGGTTTCGACCCCGCAGGCGCCCGGGCCGCCGGACATCCCACCTGGCTGATCGACCTCGGCCTGCTCGTGCTGGTCGAACTGGTCGTCGTGGCGGTCGTTCCCGCCGTCGGCACCATTCTCGCCCTCGCCCTCATCGTCGCCCCGGCCGCCGCCGCGCGGGCCTGGACCGATCGCCTCGCCCCGATGACGGCTCTCGCCGTCGCGTTCGGCGTCGGCAGCGCCGCCGCGGGACTCTGGCTGTCCTGGTACGCGGAGGTCGCGGCGGGCGGGAGCATCTCCCTGGCCGCCACCGGGGTGCTGCTCGTGTCCCTCGCCGCGACCTCGCTGCGGGACCGGCTGCGAGCCGCCCGGCCGGCCGCCGCATGAACACCGACGTCGACCCCACGGACAGCGGGCCGCACATCGACTCGGCCGTCGACACCCTCCGGCTCATCGCCCATCCGCTGCGGATCCGGATCCTGCTCCACCTGCGCAAGGCCGACGCCTGCGTCACTGACCTGAGCGCCGCGCTCCGCATCCCACCGCCACACGTCTCGCACCAGTTGCGCCACCTCCGGCACGCGCACCTCGTCCGCCGGTACCGGGACGGGAGCCGGATGAACTATGCGCTCGCCGGGGACCTCGCCGCGTCACTCGTCGACGATGTCCTGCGCTACTGCCGCCACCACTTCGACCGAACGCCAAGGCCCGCCGCCGATCCGGACGAGGCTTCCGGGTCGATGCCGACGGCACTTACGTCGGACGGCCCTGCGTCGGCGACCAGAAGATGTGAGGCGCACTGAGGCAGGCTTCGCCGACTGATCCCCGCTGAAGGGCTGGAAGCCGGAGCGGTCGATCCAATCTCGCCAATAAGTAGTCACATGCGCATCTCGGCATGTATCTTCGTTCAGGACAGCCGCTATCGGGAACCTGAACCAGGAAGACACGAACCCATGACCACTGCAACGACCCATCGGGTCCACGATGACGCTCACCAGCACGTGCACGGCCGGGGCTGCGGGCATGACCCGGTGATCCATGCCGGGCATCTCGACTACCCGCACGACGGGCACCGGCACCACGCCCACGACGGGCACTATGACGAGTGCGACCAACAGACCCATGCCGAAGCCGAGAAGCACGACCACCAGCACGGCGAAGGCTGTGGCCACGTCCGGGTCGAGCACGACGGGCACGTCGACTTCCTGCACGACGGGCACGTGCACACCCGCCACGGCGACCACTACGACGAGTGCTCGTCACAGGCCCACGTGCCGGCCGAGGCGCACCAGCACGTCCATGGCGAAGACTGTGGCCACCGCGCCGTCGTGCATGGCGACCACGTCGACTACGTGCACGACGGGCACCGCCACGCCAGCCACGAGGGGCACTACGACGAGCACTGATGCCGTGCGATGACACGTGCGCGACTGGACATGAGCCTGCGGCGTCGGGGATCCCGAGGTTAATCGAGAATGAGAACGGTTTCCACTATGGTGGCGGGATGACCGACGACTATCAGATCTCCGGGGAGTACCTGCATCTGCTCAGCGAGCCCGCTTGGCAGGCCCTCGGCACGCCGGTGGCCGAGGCGCTGCGGGGCGCGTCCGGTGCCGCGACCCTGCTCGACGTGGGCGCCGGCACCGGGTTGGGTACCGAGGTGCTCGCCGGGGCCGTCCCGGACGGCGACGTGGTCGCGGTGGAGCCGTCCCCGGTACTGCGGGCGGTGTTGCTGTCCCGGATCGCCGCGCGGCCCGACCTGCGGCAACGGGTCACCGTGCTGGCCGGCGACGCGCTCGGTGTCGACCTGCCCGACCGGCTCGGCGCCGTGCTGGCGATGAACATGATCGGCCACCTCAGCCCGGAGGGGCGTCGGTTGTTCCTGCGGCGGGTGGCCGAGCGTCTCGTGCCCGGCGCGCCGCTGGTGCTGAACCTGCAGCCACCGGCGGAGCCGACGTCGGTTCCGTTCGAGGTCTTCGCCGCGGTGCCGGTCGGCCGCCACACCTACGAGGGCGGCGGCTCGGCGGAGCCGTCGGGCCCGGACTCGGTGACCTGGCGGATGCGCTACCGGGTCCTCGACGCCGACGGCACCACGGTCCGGGAGGACCACGCCGCCTACCACTGGCACGTCACCGCGTCCGAGGTGCTGCTCGCCGAACTGGCCGAGGCGGGCTTGGTCGGCGAGGTCGGGCCGCTGGACGTCGTCCGGGCGGTACGCCGGCCCTGACGTGTGGGACCACCGCCCGGCCGACGACGTCACCGCACGGCGGCGAACACGTGCTGGCCGAGCGCGGCCAGCGGATCGTCCACCTCGGGCAGCGCCAGCGCCGGGGTCAGTCCGGCGGCGGTGAGCTGGGCGAGCCACTGCTCCCGGCTCAGGAAGATCCGGCCGGTGCCGGCCCGCAGGTCACCGCTGCCCGCAGCCGGCACCCCCGGCCGGGCGGACATCAGGAACTGGATCGACGTGGCGATCGGGTAGTGCTCCCGGCAGGACTCCACCAACACCAGCGTGCCGCCGGGGACGAGCAGCTGCCGTAGGCCCGTGAGCAGTCGTGACACGTCGACCGCGTTGTGGGCCACGTTCGCCGCGAGCACCACGTCCTGGCTGCAGATGCCACATGTTCCCTTGCGCATGAGACGATGCGTTTGTGAGCAAACAGCCGCTGGACCGCTACGAGCAGGTCGGGGGCCTGTTCCGAGTGCTGGCCTCGCCGGTGCGGGTGGCGATCGTTGATCTGCTCGCCGAGCGGGAATACCTGGTGCACCAGCTGGTGGAGGCGACCGGACTGGCGCAGCCGCTGGTGTCCCAGCATCTGCGGGTGCTACGGGATGCCCGGCTGGTACGGGGAGCACGTCGCGGACGGGTCATCGTGTATGCACTCCGTGATGCACACGTGGCGCACATCGTGCGCGATGCCATCGCTCACACGGCGGAGGATGGACCAGCATGACCAGCGCCGATCACCTTCGGCGTCGCCGCGCACGAGTTGAAATGCCCGGATGAGGCGCACCGTCGGTGCCGGGGTGTCGGTATGTCCCAGCCGCAGATGCTCGACGTGAAAATGGCCTGGTCCAGGAGTTCGGCGACGTGGTGGTCGTAGAGCGCGTAGACGATCGAGCGCCCGTGACGCTCGCCGGCGACCAGGCCCAGGTTCTTGAGCAGCCGCAGCTGGTGGCGGCGGCGAAGTCGGCCGGACAAGTCGGGCTTTCACCCCGAACAGCAGCGGCGAACAGCGCAAGCCGAGTCCGCTCAGATCCCCGTGGTCCCGTCAGGGTCACCGGGCGATGGATCCGCGTCAGGATGGGCGGCGGCGTAGCCGGCGAGCAGTGCGTCGAGCCCTGACTGGAACAGCCGCTCGTGGTCGAGCGCGAAGAACCGATGGCCGAGCGTGCCGGCCGCCGCGTAGCTGGCGACGATGTCCTCGGTGAGGCCCTCGATGAATGCGTGGGCTCGCCGCTCTTCGACCTGTGGCTGCGGCGGGCGGCGGCTGTCCTCGACCGCGACGCGCGTGAAGACCCAGCTCATGACGGCCGCGCAGACCTCCGCCGCCGTCGACGGCGCGAATCCGGCCCGCAGCACCTGCGCCGCCAGCAGGTCCAGGATCCGGTACGCCTGCCCACCCGCCGGCCCGTGTGACATCAGCCACGCGGACAGGCCGGGATAGCGCCGTAGCACGTCGCGCTGGGCCACCGCCCAGGCCCGGACGTTGACGGTCCAGGACATTTCCGCGTCGAAGCGCGGTTGGACGAGCTTGCCGATCTCGTCCGCGACGGCGGCGGCGAGGGCAGATCGATTGTCGACATATCGATAGACAGCCATCGGGGTGATACCCAGGCGATCGGCCAACGCGCGCATGGTCAGCCCGGAAAACCCGCGCTCGGCTGCGACGTCGAGCGCCGCTGCGACGATGCGCTCGTGGCTGAGCCGGGCCATGTTCATCCCATCACACCCTTACCGGTGTTGACAACCACTTTCAACTCCGTAGTCTACTGCGTATACCGGCGGGCGGCCCTGCCCGCCTCATACGCAAGGAACCTCGCACATGTCTGGAATACAGCGACGGAGCCTGCTCGGCCTCGGCGCGCTCGCCACCGCCGGGCTGGCGGTCGGCCTCGGCGGATGCTCCAGCGATGACGGCCGGCGGGCGTCCTCGGGCGGGCGGCTGCGGGCCGCGTTCGCCGGAGGCGGCTCGCGTGAAACCCTCAACTACCTTGTCGGACCGACGGCGCTCGACTACGTGCGCGCCCGCCTGGTGCACGGTGCGCTCGGCGCGATCGACGCCGCAGCTCCGGACGGCGTGCGGTACGGCGTGCTGGAGGCGATCGAGGTCAGCGACGACCTGTCCACGTACACGCTGCACATCCGGCCAGACGTCGCCTTCACCGACGGCTCGACCCTCACCGCGAGCGATGTGCTCTACTCGCTGCGTGCGCCGAAGCTGCTGAACGGGCTTCCGTTCACCCAGATCCTCACCCGCAACTTCGACCTCGACCACGCGCGCACCGAAGGGTCGCGGACCGTCGTCCTGCCCACCGCGCGCCCGATCGCGGACGGCCGCCTGCTGATGTGCCAGAGCATGCTCGCCATCAAAGAGGGCACGACCACATTCACCGCCGACACCCCGTCGTGCGGGCCGTTCACCATCGGCGCGTTCCGGCCGGGACAGGGAACGTCGTTGGCGCGCAACCCGACCTACTTCGGCCCGGCGATCGGCGAGACCGTCACGCTGGACAATATCGAGCTGCTGTCCATACCGGATGGTCAAGCCCGGGTGAACGCGCTGCGCGGCGGGCAGGCTGACTTCGTCAGCACCATCGATCCGCTGACCGCCCGCACGCTCGCCGGCGACGGCAGGATCGCGGTGACCACCAGCCGGCCGCCGTTCGTCTCCTGCCTTCAGTTTACGATGAACCCGGCCTTTCCGCCCTTCGCCGACGCCCGGGTCCGCCGTGCGTTCCGCCTGGCGGTGAACCGGCAGGCCATTGTGGACTCCGTCTACTTCGGCCGGGCTCTCGTCGGCAACGACGTGCCGGGACTCGGGTTCCCCACCTATCACACCGGGCTTGCCCAACGGGCGTACGACCCGGACGAGGCCCGCTCGCTGCTGGCTGCGGCCGGGCACGGCAACCTGTCGGTCGCGCTCACGGCCGGCCCCGAACTGCCCGGCATGGTGCAGACCGCGACACTGATCGTGGAGAACCTGCGGGCCGTGGGCGTCAACGCCACGCTGAACGAGCTTCCGCCGGGACAGCTGTTCGCCGACTACGCCGCCTACACCAAACTGCCGTTCGCTGCCGGCTACTCGCCGCCCGCGCTCTTCGAGCCCAACCACGTTCCAGGTCGGTTCCCGCAGGTGGACGCGCTCGTCGAAACGGCGCGCAGCGCCCGGTCGGCGCAGGAGCGGCTGGCGGCCTCCCACGAGGCGCAGCGTCTGCTGTGGGAGGAGGGCCACCAGATCGTACCGGTCTTCGTGCCGACGACCGACGTGCAGACCCGGGCCGTCGCCGGCGTACGGTCCCTGCAGTTCCCCGACCTCAGCACGGCAACCCTCGCGGGGTAGCGGCGGATGTCCTGGCTGCGTTTCGTCGCCGGCCGGCTGGCGGTCGGCGCCCTGACCCTGGTCACCCTGTCGCTGTCCGTCTTCTGGGCGACCGAGGGGCTGCCCGGCGACGTGGTCGGAGTGCTCTCCGGCACGGACGCCACGGCGGCCGAGCGGGTCCGGCTACGTGAGAGCCTCGGCCTGGACCGCCCGGCCGCGCAGCGCTACCTCGACTGGGTGTCCGGGGCGGCCCGCGGCGACCTCGGCGAGTCGCTGGTCACCGGACGTTCGGTCGGTGACGTCCTCGCCGAGCGGGTCACCAACTCGCTCGGGCTGGTCGCCATCGCCATCACCGTCATCGCCGTGATCGCGGTGACGGTGGGGACGCTGAGCGGAATGCGGGCCGGAACCCGGCTCGACCGTTTCGTCTCCACCGGGGTCGGTGGGCTGATCGCCCTGCCCGACTTCCTGGTGGCCGCGCTGCTGCTGACAGTCTTCGCGAGCGTGCTTCGGCTGGTGCCCGGGGTGTCGCTGGTGCCGGTCGGCGACACGCCGTGGCAGCACCCGCAGGTGCTGGTGCTGCCCGTGGTCAGCCTCGTCATCGGCGGGCTCGGCGCCGCCACCCGGTTGCTGCGGGCCAGCATCATTCCGGTCGCTGCCGGCCCGTACGTCGAACAGGCCCGGCTGAACGGCGCCCGCGGCATCGGCCTCGCCCTGCGCCACGTGCTGCCCAACGCCGCCGGGCCGGCCGTACAGGCGCTGGCCGTCATGACCGCCGGACTGGTCGGCGGCAGCATCGTGGTGGAGACCCTGTTCACTTTCCCGGGCGTCGGGCACGAGCTGAGCCAAGCCGTCGCCAGCCGAGACGTGACGATGGTCCAAGGGCTCGCGCTCGCGCTGGGCGCGGTGACCCTGGTGGTCCTGCTGGCCGGTGACCTCGCCGCACGTGCTCTCGACCCGACCACCCGCCGGTCGGTCCCGCGATGAAGTCGTTACGGGTTGGACTGATCGTTCTGCTCACCGCTGTGGTCGTCTTCGGACTGTTGGGGCCGTGGCTTCCGGTCGGCTCCGCCACCGCGCCGGCCGGGCGGCCGTTCGCCCCACCCGGCCCGGGCCATCCCTTCGGCACCGACTTCCTCGGCCGTGACATGCTCGCGCGGCTGGCCGACGGAGGCCGCATGATGCTGCTGCAAGCCATCGGCGCGACCGTCGCCGGAAGCGTCGTCGGCATCAGCGTGGGAACTCTCACCGGCCTGTCGACAACGCCCGTCACACGGGTCATGCTCCGGGTCGTCGACGGCCTGTCGGCCCTTCCACCGCTGCTCGTGCTGCTGGTGCTCGCCACCGGTACGCCGGGTAACGAGGTCGTCGTCGCGGTCGCCATCGCCGCTGTGAGCATCCCGTTCTCCGTGCGGGCGGTCCACGCCGCCACCCGCGACGTGGTCCGGCAGCCGTACGTGGCGATCGCCCGCGCGCGCGGCGACGGGCCACTGCGCATCGTCCGCTACGATGTCCTGCCCAATATCCTCGAGGTGGTCGGCGCCGAGGCCGGTATCCGGTTCATCGCCGCCGCCCAGTTCGCCGCGACGGCCGGCTTCCTCGGTCTCGGCGCGTCGGCACCGGCCGCGAACTGGGGCCGTCTGGTACGCGAGAACCTGCCCGGGCTGGACCTCAACCCCGCGGCCCTGCTCGTTCCGGCGGCGCTGCTGGTCGCGCTCGCCGTTGCCGTCACGGCCTTCGTCGACCGCTTCGCGGCCGGCCCGGCGACACTGGCGCGGGTGGTACCCCGATGAACGTTGTCGAGGTGAACGGGCTGGGGCTGCACGGGGCGAACCGTGCGGTCGTCACCGATGTCTCGCTGGCGCTGGCGCCGGGGCGGATCCTCGGCCTGGCCGGACCGTCGGGCGCGGGCAAGACCTCGCTCGCCCACGCGGTGATCGGCTACCTGCGTCCAGGGCTGACCGTGGCCACCGGCTCCGTGCGGGTGTGCGGGTTCGACCCGTTCACCGCGTCCGGATCTCGGGCGGTGCGCGGTAGCCGGGTCGGGTACCTCGGACAGGACCCGGCCAGCGGCCTCAACCCCGCTCGCCGGATCGGTTCGCAGCTCGCCGAGGCGCTGCGCCGCCGCCCCGGACTGTCCGACCCCCGGGCGACCGTCGCCGAGGCGGCCGAGTCCGTACGGCTGCCGGCCGACCTGCTACGCCGCTACCCCCACGAACTCTCCGGCGGGCAGGCCCAGCGCGCCGCCCTCGCCGCCGCCCTGGTCGGGCGCCCGGAGCTGCTGATCCTCGACGAGCCGACCAGCGGCTTGGATGTCACCCTGCGACGGCAGGTCACCGAGCTGCTTTGCGGACTCGGTGCCGGCACGAGCGTCCTTCTGGTCAGCCATGACACTGAGGTACTGCGGCACGTCGCCCACGACGTCCTGCGGATGGCGGCCGGCCGGCTCGTCGCGTCCGCCGGGCCGGTCGCCGTGCCCGCGCCGGTCACCGTCCCCGCCCCGGCTGTTGTCCCCGCACCGGCGGCCGTGTCCGCGCCGGCCACCGTCCCCGCCCCGGCTGTTGTCCCCGCACCGATGACCGTGTCCGTGCCGGCGGCGGCGTGCGGCAGCAGCCCCGCCAGCAGGTCGGACACTCTGCTGCGGGCGGCCGGGATCGTCGCCGGCTACGGCCGGGCCACCGTCCTCGACGGGGTCGACCTGCATGTCGACCCGGGACAGTGCGTGGCGGTCGTGGGCGACTCCGGTTCCGGCAAGAGCACCCTTGGGCGGTGCCTGGCGGGTTTGCAGGCCCCGTGGCGCGGTCAGATCGCCGTACGGGGGCGGGCCGTGCCGTGGCCGGCCGGGCGGCGTGGCGCCGACCGGGTCGCCGTCTGCTACGTACCGCAGGACTCCCGCTCCGCGCTCAACCCACGCGAGCCGGTGGCCGTGGCGCTGACCCGAGCTGGTCGCGCCGCTTCCCGCGCCGGACGGCAGGCCGCGGACCTGGCCACGCTGCTGGACCTCGTCGGCCTGCCCGGCCTCAAGGACCGGTATCCGGGGCAGCTCAGCGGCGGTGAACGCGAGCGGGTGAACCTGGCCCGCGCCCTCGCCACCTGCGGCGACGTGCTGATCTGCGACGAGGTCACCGCGTCCCTCGACGAGCAGTCCGAGCGGAGTGTGCTCGACACACTCGACCGGCTGCGCCACGAGCTGGGGCTGGGGATCGTCCTCATCACGCACTCGCCGGTCGTCGCGGCCCGCGCCGACGCCACTCACCATCTCGCGGAAGGCCGCCTGACGTGATCTCATCTGCCCTACGCCGGCTCGTCCGGCCCGTCGCACCGCTGCTGGTCGCGGCCGTCGCCGCCCAGGCGCTGGCCGCCGCCGCCACCGTGGTGCCACTGATCGCGCTCGCCAGCTACGCCGCCGCCTGGCTGCGCGGAACCGCCCACGCGGCCAGCCCGACCCCCGCCCTCGTGGCGGCCGCGTCGGCGGTCGCCAGCGTCCTGTTGACAGCTCTGGCCGGCTGGCTCAGCCACCGCGCCGACGCGCGGCTGCAACTGCTCCTCCAGCGCCAGCTCATCGCCCACCTCGCGCGGCTTCCGCTCGGCTCGCTCACCAGCCGCGGGGCGGGGCGCATCAAGAAGACAGTGCACGACGACGTGGGCAACCTGCACTACCTGGTGGCGCACACGATCCTCGATGTGACGACGGTCGTCACCGCGCCCGTAGCGGCGCTGGCCTACCTCGCCACGCTCGACTGGCGGGTCGCCGCCGTCGCGCTGGCCCCCCTGATCGCCGGCGTGCACCTGTTCATGCGCGCCATGTCCGGCTCGGGGGCGAACTTCGTCAGGTACGCGCAGGCGCAGTCCGCGGTCAACGCGGCGATTGTCGACTACGTGCAGGGCGTACCGGTGGTGAAGGCGTTCGGGCGGGCACGTAGCGCGCAGGAGACCTTCGCCCGCGCCACCGACGCCTTCCACGACTTCTTCAGCGCGTGGTCGCGCAGCACCGCCGCCGTCACCACCGCGTCGTGGCTGGTGGTCACGCCCGCGGTCACGCTCGCCCTGTTCGCCGCGGCCGCGCTGCTGCTCCTCGCGGCCGGATGGAGCACGCCGGACGCGGTGCTGGCCCTGGCTCTCGCCGGACCGGCGGTGGCCGCGCCGGTCGCGGTCGTCGGGCCGCGGTTGCAGGCGATCCGGACCGCCGGTTCGGCCGCGGCGGCGATCGTGGAGGTGCTCGACGCCCAGGCGATGTCGTGGCGTACGGGCACCCGGCAGCCGGCCGACGCCGGCGTGGAGTTCGACGGGGTGCAGTTCGGCTACCTCGGTGGGCCGGCCGTCCTGCACAGCATCACCGAGACGTTGCCGGCCGGCAGCTTCACCGCGCTGGTCGGGCCGTCCGGCTCAGGCAAGTCGACGTTCGCGAGCCTGCTGGCCCGCTTCCACGACCCGACTGGCGGCGCGGTCCGGATCGGCGGGGTCGACCTGCGCGAGCTGTCCGAGGAACAGCTGTACGCACACGTGAGCTTCGTGTTCCAGGAGACCGTCCTGCTGCACGGCAGCATCCGGGACAACCTGACCGGTGGCCGCGAGGTCGGCCAGGACGATGTCATCCGGGCGGCGACGGCCGCGGCAATCCACGACCGGGTCATGCGCCTGCCCCGCGGCTACGACTCGGTCGTGGGCGAGGACGCCGAACTCTCCGGCGGCGAGGCACAACGCGTCGCCATCGCCCGGGCCCTGCTGCGCGACACCCCGATCCTCGTCCTCGACGAGGCGACGGCGGCCACCGACCTCGCGACCCAGTCGACGATTCAGCGGGCGCTCGGCGTGCTCGTACGCGGCCGCACCGTGCTGGTGATCGCCCATCGGCTGCGCACGGTGACCGCCGCCGACCAGATCCTCGTCCTCGACGGCGGTCGCATCGTCGAGTCCGGCACCCACCACGAGCTGCTGGCCGCCGCCGGGCGGTACGCCCGCATGTGGGCCGCGCAGGAACCCACTATGGAGGGAGAGCCGTCGTGCTCGGCCGCCTGATCCGCCTCCTGAACCGACGCGAGGCGCGGGACCTGCGCGCGCTCGTGGCATGGCTGTGTGCGGCGGCGGCGCTCCAGGGCGTCGCGCTCGCGTTGACGGCCCCGTTCTTCATCGACCTGCTCGCCGGCCGCCTCGACGCGGCGCTCGGCTGGCTGATCGCCGTTGTGGCCGCCACCGGCACCTTCGTCGCCGTGCAGGCCGCCGCCCAGTTGCGCGCGTTCCGCGCCGGCATCCAGACCGCCCGGGCGCTGCACCACCGGATGGCCGATCACATCGCCCGCCTGCCGCTCGGCTGGTTCAGCCCGGACCGCACCGGCATGCTGACCGCGCTCAACACCGCCGGCATACCGGCCCTCGCGTCGTACCCGGCCCTGCTGCTTCGGCCGCTGGCCACCGCGGTGGTCACGCCCGCCGCGGCGGCGCTGGCGCTGCTGCCGGTCGACTGGCGTGCGTCGCTGGCGGTGGCCGTTTGCGGGGCCTCGCTCGCCGTTGTCGCGCGGGCGGCCGGCGCCCGCACCCGCCGGGTCGACGCCCAGCGCCACGCCGCCGCCGACCGGGCCGCGCACGGGGTGATCGAGTTCGCCAACGCCCAGCAGGTGCTCCGCGCGAACGGCGCCGCGCGACGACCGCACGAGCTGGACGCCGCGCTCGTCGGGGCGTACCAGGTCAACCGGCGGGCCGCGGGTGCCATGCTGCCTGGCATCGTCGGTTTCTCGTTCGCGCTCCAGATCGCGTTCGCCGCCGTGCTCGGGCTCGGTGTGCTGTTGATCCTGCGCGGTGGCCTCGATCCCGGCGTTTTCCTGGGCGTCACGGTCGTGGTCGCCCGGCTCGCTGCCATCGCGACGACCGGCGCCGAACTCGGCGTCGCCCTACGGATGAACGCCGGCACCGTCGACCGGATCGCGCAGGTGCTCGACACCGCGCCACTACCCGAGCCGCGCCCGGCCACCTCGATACCCGCCGTGGATGCGGGCCGCGACCTCGTCGCCGAGTTCGAGTCGGTGTCTTTCCGGTACGACTCGACGCCGGTCCTGCACGACGTGTCGTTCCAGCTTCCGGCCCGGGGGCTCACCGCGCTGGTCGGCCCGAGCGGAGGAGGCAAGACCACAGTCACCCGGTTGCTGGCCCGATTCTGGGACGTGTCGTCCGGCTCCGTACGGGTACACGGACGGGACGTGCGCGACATCCCCACCGACGAGCTGCTGCGTGAGCTGGCCATCGTCTTCCAGGACGTGTACCTCTTCGACGGCACCGTCGAGGACAACGTGCGCCTCGGGCGACCCGAAGCGTCGGAAGCCGAGGTGGCCGCCGCCATGGAACTCGCGGCCCTCACCGACCTCGCCACTGACGCCGGACGGGCGGTACGGGTCGGCGCCGGCGGTGCCCTGCTGTCCGGCGGCCAGAAACAACGCATCTCGATCGCCCGAGCGATCCTGAAAGCGGCCCCGATCACCGTGCTGGACGAGGCCACCGCCGCCCTCGACCCCGAGAACGCCCTGGTCGTCCAGCGCGCCATCACCACTCTTGCCGATCGGGGCAGCGTCCTGGTGATCGCGCACCAGCTGCGCACCGTCGAAGCCGCCGACACGATCCTCGTGCTCGACCAGGGCCGCATCATCGACCAGGGCACCCACGAGCAGCTGCGCAAGCGGCCGGGCATCTACGCCGACTTCGTCCGCCAACGGGAGGCCGCAGAAAGCTGGGCATTCCGGTGACCGCCTACGTCGAGCCGGCCTGGAGCGCGTGCCAGCGTTGCCGCTGCGGTCGGCTGGTGCACGGTCCCGTCCGCAGCGATGGGCAGCCACCGGTCGGTTCCCGATCTCGTCCTCAGCTGGCGTTGGGCGCGGCCGTGGTCGGCGCCGGGCCCGAATGCCCTGCTAAGCAGGGGTAGGCGGGTGGGACGTCAGCCGGCGGCGCGTCGGGCTCGCAGTACGACGTCATCGATGTGGTGGGAGGCAGAGGCGGCGCCTGCGGGCCGGGGCCGCCGGTCGTGCACCTCGATGTTCCAGCCGGGTGAGTCCGCCAGCGCTGTGGCGAAGTCGTCGACACGCACGTAGGCGTCCGGGTCGAATGGCGGCGTGTGGGCCGCGTCGACCGATGCGCGCATCGGTTCGAGGTCGTGACTCACCACGAGCAACGTGCCGCCCGGAGCAACGGCGTTCAGCAGGTTGCGCACGCCGCGCCCGTCGGGTGTTCTGGGGATCGAGGCGTACTGCGCGGACACGAGGTCGAAGGCTGCCGGTTGAAACGGGTCCAGCGCGTTCGCATCCGCGTGCTGGCATTGGATACGCAGGCCGCGACGCTGGGCTTCGACGTTGACGCGGTCCAGCGCACGGTGCGAGATGTCGCTGGCGGTCACGTTCCAGCCCTGTTCGGCAAGCCAGAGCGCGTCGCCGCCCTCGCCGGCGCCGACGTCGAGTGCGCGGCCTGGCGTGAGGCCGGCGACCTCGTTGACAAGTGTGCCGTTCGGGTTGCCGCTCCAGATCTGGTCGCCGCTATAGCGGTGCTCCCAGTCGGCCTGGTTCCCGGATGGCCGCGCCGCGGCGCGGCTGTCGTCGTGGGCGAGGCTCAAGCTGATCATGGCGCCGACCCGGCTGCCGTGGGCGGCGGCCTGCAGCACCTGCTGGCTCGGGTCGGTCACATTGCCGGCCGCGTACAGGCCCCGTACTGTTGTTTCCCCGTTCGCGTCCGTCTCCAGGAAGTCTCCGAGCCCGGTCGGGTGCGAGGCTGGGCGCAGACCGAGCGTTGCGAACGGTTCAGCGGGTGCCCGGAATCGGGGGATGACCGCGACCGCGTCCGCATCGAGGTCTTCGTGGTCGGCCAGTCGGACGGCTTCGACGCGGCCGTCCGCGCCGGTCATGATGCGGTTCACGTACCCCGATACGATGTTCACGCCGCCGGCCCGTAGGACATCGAGCTCGGCGTCGTCGACCTCGACAGCGTCGTGGAGCACGACGGTGAGTTGTGCGCTCAGCTGACGGAACAGCTGGGCAGTGTGCAGCCCGATCGGGTGGGTGACGATCTGGACGAGGCGTCGGTCGCGGACCTCGAACCCGTGGCAGAACGGGCAGTGGATGACGTCGCGACCCCAGTGCTGGCGGAGGCCATCGATGTCCGGAAGCTGATCCACGAGCCCGATGGCGGCCAGAACCCGACGAGCCACGACGGAGTGGCCCGTGGCGAGTTCCACCCGGAAGCGGCCATCAGGCATGCGGGTCACGCGTTGCGCGCGGCCGGTCAGGACCTCGCCGCCGTAGCTGCGGACCTCCTCACGACCGACGGTGACCAGCTCGGCTGGCGGGAGTCCCTCGCGACCGAGGTAGCCGTGCATGTGCTCCGCAGGAGCGTTTCGGGGCTCTCCGGCGTCGATCACGATCACCGACCGACGCTGGCGCCCCAGCTGGAGCGCGGCAGCGAGGCCGGCGGCCGATCCGCCGACAACGGCGACGTCGCAGTGGCGTTCGACGGCGGGGAAGGTGTGGTCGCTCATGACGCCCACGCTACGATGAATCGCAAGGAGTGCAAATCTGTTTGCGAAATTTGCAAGAGTCAGGTGAAGGTCATGTCCGAGCTCAACGAGATCGAACGGGTGGTCCGGACCCGACTGCGGGCTCTCCGCAACACGTTGGGCTTCTCGCTCGACGAACTCGCCGCTCGGACCAACCTGAGTCCCTCTACCATCAGCCGCATCGAGACCGGCAAGCGGACGATCAGCCTCGACGTCCTGCTGCCGCTGGCAGCGGCGCTCCACGTCGATCTCGACGCGCTCCTCGACGTACGCAACGACGATGACGTGGTCATCCGTCCGATACCGGACAGCTCAGGTGAGCGCACGACGTGGATGTTGAGCCGGCCGACCGGCCGCACCATCGCGTTGAAGATGCGGCTGGAACCGACACGCAAGACGTTGGAGCAGCGGGTCCACCCCGGTCACGACTGGTTTTTCGTGATCGAGGGGCGGGTGCGCCTGTCGCTGGGCGACCGCGAGGTCACTGTCGAGGCCGGCGAGGCCGCCGAGTTCTCGACCATGACCCCGCATGCCCTCTCGGCCATGGACGGCGCAGCGGAACTCATCATGATCTTCGATCGCGACGGCGAACACGCCCATCTCCACGAGGACACCCGCCGCAGTCCGACGAGGTAGCTCGGGCCTGGCCCTGCGCCCGTCCCGGAACCTGAACCGGGCACGCGCCCGTCCCGGAACCTGAACCGGGCACCGCCGCCGATCCGCGGCCGGCTGACCCGCCGCCAGCGCCTGACGCTGCACCTCCACTTGCACAGCGGCGAGCCCGGTCACCATCGATTAGCCGTGCTTGCCACGTCGTCAACGGGTGACGACAGACTCCGTCGTCCCGGCAGCAGTGCCGTGTGGAGTGGGGCGTGAGAACGGGCCCGGCGGTACTTATACCATTTCCGTTATCGACGGGATGGGGCAGGCCGCGCCGGAGGGCCCTACCTACACACTGACGTTGATCGGCCAGAGCGCACTCACAGGCGATCGGTCCGCCTTGCGAACGAGGTCAGTGCTCGTCGTAGTGGCCTGCGTGTGCCGCGTGCCGGTGACCGTGGTGGATGTAGTCGAGGTGGTCGCCGTGCAGTACGGGGGAGTGGCCGCAGCCGTCCCCGTGGACGTGGTCGTGCTCTTCCGCGACCGCATGCTGACCCGATGCGCATTCGTCGTAGTGGTCGTCGTGCTCGTGGTGCACGTGCCCGTCGTGGAGGTAGTCGGTGTGTCCGTCGTGCGCGACCGCAACGTGCCCGCACCCGTCCCCGTGGCGGTGCTGGTGCTGCTCGGCGGGGCGGTGGCCCTCGGTGCTGCACTCGTCGTAGTGCCCGTCGTGCGCGTGGTGCAGGTGCTCGTCGTGCACGAAGTCGACGTGCCCGAGGTGCTGCACGCTCGGGTGCCCGCACTCTGGCCCGTGGGTGTGGCGGTGTTCGTCGACGTGGGTGGGGTGGATGGTGCTGGTGCTCATCCGTCCTCCTGAAATTGGCTCGCCCCAACAATATATGCGTGAAGACGCATCTGTCCGGTGATTGGGAACATAGCCGCGCCGTGGCGACGGCGACGACGGCTGGCGGCCGAACGGGGGCGGCGAGCTGTGAAACGAAAACCAGTACCGTTAGGTTGTGAGTCGACCCTTCGACGGCGGAGGTCTCGTGGCGCCGGAAGCGCTTGAGTGCTGGCCAAGGCACCTGAGCCGGCCTCGGCGGCCCGGCTGCCCCTGACACGGATCCTCGCTGCGGTCAAGCGGGCACGGCGCCACCACGCGACGGTCAAGGCTGAGGCGATTCGAGATGCGCCACGGACCGAGCACCTGCGCCAACCGTCCGTCGTGACAACCGCGTACGCCGTCACGGTCCGCGCACAGATCGCCGTCCTGGCCACCCTCAACGCCGAGATCAAGACCTTGCAGGACCAGGTGAGGGACCATCTTGGTCAGCACCCGGACGCTGATATCTACGTCAGCCAGCCTGGGTTGAGCGCTGCGCTCGGCGCCCGGGTGCTCCCCGCTACTACGGCCAACTCCGCGCTCGCGGCGTCGGCCACCGCGCCGCGCTACCCCAGCTCGGCAACCGACTCGTCGGCGTGCTCCACGGCTGCCTGAAACCAAGACCAACTACGACAAGAGACCGCCTGGCCCGACCTCACGGAACGCTTAGAACATGTCGCTTGACGGCCCTGCGTCGGGGTGGTCGGCTCAGTCCGCCAGATTCATGATCTTGTAAAGACGCTGGTCTACCGTGGTTTCTTGGCGGACTCCGATCCGCGGCTACCTTCTTTCGGTTCCCGTGGGCTCCCCCGGGCAGCAGGAGCACCCAGGCGCGCACGCACATCCGTCACCGGCGCCGTCGGCGCTGGGTGCGGCCACGGTCAGCGGGACTGCGCAACAGTTGTCCCCGCGCCACGCTTGCCGGCCTTCCTTGACCGCGACCACGGCGATCGCCAGCGCCGCGATCGGGTCGGCCCACGACCAGCCGAAAAGGCTGTTGAGGGCCAGGCCGACGAGCAAAACCGCCGACAGGTAGGTGCACAGCAGTGTCTGCTTGGAGTCGGCCACCGCCGAGCGGGAACCAAGCTCGCGGCCGACGCGACGTTGTGCCGCCGACAGCACCGGCATCACCACCACCGACAGTCCAGCCAGTACCAACCCGACCGTGGAGTGCTCGGCCTCGGCGCCGCCGAGCGCCCGTACCGCCTCGACCGTGACGTAGGCGGCCAGGGCGAAGAACGACAACGCGATGACACGCAGCGCGGCCTTCTCCCGGGCCTCGGGATCCAGGCCGGCGAACTGCCACGCCACCGCAGCCGCGGACGCCACCTCGATGATGGAATCCAGACCGAAGCCGATCAGCGCGGTCGACGAGGCGATCGTGCCGGCACCGATCGCCACGATCGCCTCGACGACGTTGTAGGTGATCGTCACGGCGACCAGCAGCCGGAGCCGTCGAGCGAGCACGGCGCGGCGGGCCGGCGCGGGACCAGCCGGCGCCAATGGAACCAATCGCAGGCTCATCAGCAGCAGTCCTCGCCGGAGTCGCCGCACGCGGCCGGGTCCACGGCGAGAACGACACCAAGGAGGTCGCCCAACGCGTGGGCGAGCCGAACGTCAGCCAATTCGTAGCGGGTACGCCGACCCTCGGCAACGGCCACGACCAGGCCGCACCCGCGTAGGCAGGCCAGATGGTTGGACAGGTTCTGCCGGCTGGTACCCAGCAGGTCGGCCAGCTCCGCCGGGTAGCCGGGTCCGTCCCGCAGGGCCAGCAGTAGCCGGGCGCGCAGCGGTTCGGACAGGGCGTGGCCGAAGCGGGCCAGTACCTGCGCGTAGGTCAACGTCTCCACCACGAAATAATACATCCAACGCTGAATCCAGCAGAAGATGTACCGAGGCAAGGGATGACCCAAGGACGACGCCCACCTTCGGGCCGTTCCACATCCAAGACCACGAACTTGGCGGGCTGGGACAGCTACCCAGGCACCCGGCCTTGACAGCCAAACCACACCGGCGGGCGGGCTGGCCACCAGCACCTTCGCCGCCCAGGACCCGGCGTTCATCGCCGCCATGGACGCCCTCGCCGCGCATCTGCGGGCGGACCGGCCCCGACCGGCGCCGGCCGCCGACCCGTTCGCCGACGAACGGGCGGTCACCGCACCATGGCAGCCGCCGGCCTCGCCGTCACCGCGATCAGTGAGCACCGGATCGAGAGCCGCTTCCGCGACGTGGACCACTGGATGGAGTGGATGTGGTCGCACGGTGGACGCGCGCTGCTGCGGCGCATCCCGGCCGAACATCTCGCCGCCGCGACCGACGCAGCGCGAGCACTCAGACCCGCCTGCCTGGGCCGGGGCGGCTTGACCTTGACCACCGGAATTCGGGTCACCGTCGCGACGCCGCAGCCAGCCGCCGCATGTCCAGAACCGTCGTAACGATTCCTACGGCGCATGACAGGCGGGGCAGGGCGTCGGTCCCAGCGACGCATAATTGTGGCACCGCAGGTAGAAGGCGAGATCGAAAGCGCCGAGTAGGCTACGGCCGCCAGCAAGGAGAATGCGTTCACGGTGACCCAGACGATGCAGAACGTAACCCGTAACACCCGTCAGCGGGGCGAGGTGCTGGCACTGCTGCGCGAGGTCGAGGGGTTCCATTCGGCACAGCAGCTGCACCAGATGCTGCTCGCCCGGCAGGCGCGCGTCGGCCTCACCACCGTGTACCGGACGTTGCAGATGCTGGTCGAGGCCGGCGAGGTCGACTCCACGCGGCTGCCCGGCGGCGAGCAGTTGTTCCGCCTGTGCAGCCAGAGCGCACACCATCATCATCTGGTCTGCCGCCAGTGCGGACGCACGGTGGAGGTCGCCGGACCCGCCGTCGAGCGGTGGGCCGACCAGCTGGCCGCCCAGCACGGCTTCACCGACGTCGCCCACACTCTGGAGGTCTTCGGCACCTGCGCGGAGTGCTCCCGCTGATCACAGCCATTCTTCGCTGAGGGAGGTCTCGTACCTCGGAGAAGGCGTTGTCCAGTGCCGGGTTGGTGTTCGGCCGGCGAGGGCGATGGTGCGGGTCGACGATGTCGGAAGCGGCGTTGGTCGATATGTGGGCGGCGCGGCGGTAGGGGGCAGGATCTTCAGGTCATCGTGCTCAACAAGACGGACCTGGTCAGCGACACCGACCTGGACGAGATCCGCCAGCGGCTCCGCCCGATCAACGCCCTCGCCGAGATCATCCCGGCCCAGCAGGCGAAGATCGACCTGGACCGGATCCTCGACGTCGGCGCGTTCGACCTCACCCGGGTGCTGCAGACCGACCCGCAGTTCCTCACCGACACCGACCACCAGCACGACACCACCGTCACGTCCAGGTCCACCTTGCCGCCGAGGGCTTCCGCATGCTCGCTGACCCGACCCGGATCAAGATTCTGTGGGCGCTGCTGCACGGTGAGTCGTCGGTGGCATGTCTTGCCGAGCTCGTCGGTGCCGTGCCGACCGCGGTCAGTCAGCATCTGGCGAAGCTTCGCCTGGCCGGTCTGGTCCAGTGCCGCCGCGAAGGTACCTTCGTCTACTACTCCGCCGCCGACCTCCACGTGCGGGCGCTGCTGGCCGAGGCGCTGTACCACGCCGACCACACCGACCGGAACCTGTCCGACCACCCCGCCGACGACCACGACTACCACGCCACCGCCGGTGCGGGCGCCGGCCGGAGCCGGTAGCTGCCACAGCCGTTCGCCGTGCGGTCCGACAGGTCCGTCAGGGTTGCGTCAGGACTTCGCAGCCATCCTCGGTCACCACGAGCGTGTGCTCGAACTGGGCTGTCCAGCTGCGGTCTTTGGTCACGGCTGTCCAGCCGTCGCTCCACATGTCGTACTCGTGGGTACCGAGCGTGATCATCGGTTCGATGGTGAAGGTCATCCCCACTTCCATCGTCGTGGTCAGCCGGGGATCGTCGTAGTGGGGGATGTGCAGCCCCGAATGAAACACTTCCGCGATGCCGTGGCCGGTGAAGTCTCGCACCACTCCGTAGCCGAACCTCCGGGCGTACGACTCGATGACCCGGCCGATCGCGTTGATCGGCCGTCCGGGCGCCACCACCCTGATGCCCCGCATCAGCGCCTCACGGGTGCGGGCGACGAGCAGATCCGCTTCCTCGGTGACCTCACCGACCAGGAACGTGGCGCTGGTGTCCCCGTGCACCCCGTGGATGAACCCGGTGACGTCGACGTTGACGATGTCACCGTCCTCGAGCACGGTCGAGTCGGGTATGCCGTGGCAGATGACTTCGTTCAGGGAGGTGCAGCAGGACTTCGGGAAGCCTCGGTAACCCAGCGGCGACGGGTACGCCCCGTGGTCGCAGAAAAACTCATGCACCACGCGGTCAATCTGGTCGGTCCGCACGCCGACGGTGCAGTGGGCGCCGGCGAGTTGCAGCGCCTGCGCGGCCAGCCGACCGGCTAGCCGCATCCGCTCGATGGTCTCGGGAGTTTGCACGTCGGCGCCGCGCCACGGCTTCGGGCCCGGCCGCCCGACGTACTCCGGACGAGGGATCGTCGCGGGAACGGACCGCTCCGGGGACAGCCGGCCGGGGGCAAGCGCACTACGAACGGTCATCCTCCCAGCCTAGCAATCATGGGAAAGGAAAACCATTTCCATTAAGGCGCCCAGGTGCCGCGTACGCGCGTCTGCCGTCTCCTGCGCTCACCGCCGGCCGTGCGGGTGTGGGCTGCCGATACCGGGCAGGTGGATGCGTTCACCACTGCGGTTGAAGATGGAGAGGACTTCGACCGGTTCACCGCCGAGGGCGGCGACGCCGTGTGGGATGCGGGTATCGAATTCGGCCGCTTGACCGGCCTCGATGACGAGTTCGCGGTCGCCGAGGATGACCCGGGCGCGGCCGCGTAGGACGTAGAACCATTCGTAGCCGTCGTGGCTGCGGGTCTGCATCGGCTCGGTCGTGGGGGTGAAGGTCATCTTGAATGTCTGGACGGGCGCGGTGTCGGGCGACAGGTATTCGACGGTGAGGTTCCCGAAGTGTCTGGTGCGCGACTGCACTCGCGGGTCGGGCGCATGCCACATCAGCAGGTCGTCGAGGCTCAACCGCAGGGCCCGGGTGACGGGCAGGAGCAGTTCCAGGTTCGGTGCGCGCTTGCCGGCTTCAAGCCGCGAGAGGGTCGAGGCGGAGATACCCGTGATCTCGGAAAGCGCCTCCAGGGTCAGGTCGTGCTTGAGACGGGCAGCGCGCGAGCTCGGACACATCCCGCCCGCCGAACACGAGGCCCTACACGCGATGACCCAGCCGGTCACCGCACCCCTGAAAACCAGCTAACCAACTCTCCATCAAACCCGGGGCTTGACACTCCCCACCATGCATGTCCTCGTGGGAGGTGGTCTCACAGCCCGCTTCGACCCGCGCGGTGTTCCAGTCCTCCGAGGCAGGGGAACAGCGCCATCCGCCGCCGAACCGTCGTGGCCTGCTGAACAGCATTGCGAAGGCGTAGTTCCCGCCGTGCCCGTTGACGATCACCAGGCTCTCCACGCCCGACGCCCGCAGGGACTCGTCGACATCCTCGATCACCGCGAGTAAGGTGCGGGCACTGATACTCACCGTCCCGGCGAACCCCGCGTGCTCATGCGAACACGAGATCGTCAGCGGCGGCAGCAACAACACCGGATAATCCTCAGCAACACGCCCGGCAACCAAACACGCAACCACCGTGTCCGTGATCAAGGGCAGGAACTCGCCGTGCTGCTCAAAGCTGCCCACCGGCAACACCGCCATCCGAGCAGCACGGACACGCTCATCACCGGACGTCGCGATCGGAAGCAGAAAGGTCACCCGGACAGCCTGCCACGAGCCGACGACGGCCTCGTCCATGCATCGCAGCGCGCGAGGCCCCGCCGGGTCAGGCGCCCGCGAACCGACGCAAGGCTCACCCTGCTTGGCCTCACGGCCAACACCAGGCCCAGCGACCTTCGGACCATCGGCTACGTTCGGTTACCGGCCAACGACGGCCAGCGCTCGGATCGCGGTAGTTTAGTGCAGCGGGGGCTGTCTCGCTAACGGTGTTTCCGGCGATCTTGGTTAGTAGGTTTCAGCGGCTGGGAAGCGGTCGCTGAAGGTGATGGCGAAGGCGTTCAACGCGGGTTTCCAGCGCATCGTCCATCGGGTTCTGCCTGCTCCGGTGGGGTCCAGGGATCGGGTCACCAGGTACAGACACTTCAACGCGGCCTGCTCGTTGGGGAAGTGGCCGCGGGCCTTGACCGCCCGCCGGTAGCGGGCGTTGAGCGACTCGATCGCGTTCGTGGAGCAGATGACCTTGCGGATCTCCAGGTCGTAGTCGAGGAACGGGATGAACTCCGCCCAGGCGTTGTCCCACAGGCGAATCACCGCCGGATACCGCCCGCCCCGCTTCTCCGCGAGGTCGTCGAACGCCGCCCGGGCGGCGGTGGCGTTGACCGCGGTGTAGATCGGCTTGATGTCGCGCTTGAGTTCGTCCCAGTAGCGGCGTGAGGTGAGCCGGAACGTGTTGCGGATCAGGTGGATCACGCACGTCTGCACCACGGTCCGGGGCCAGACGTTCGTGACCACCTCCGGCAGGCCTTTCAGGCCGTCGCAGACGAGGAAGAACACGTCCTTCACGCCCCGGTTGCGCAGGTCGGTCAGCACGCTCATCCAGAACTTCGCGCCCTCACCGCCCGTGCCAGCCCACAGGCCGAGGATGTCCTTCTCGCCCTCGAGCGTGACTCCGATCGCGGCGTAAAAGGGCCGGTTGGCGACCTGCCCGTCGCGGACCTTGACCACGATGGCGTCGATGAACACGGCGGCGTAGATCTCATCCAAGGGCCGGTGCGACCAGTCCGTCATCTCCTCGATCACCTTGTCGGTAATCCGCGAGATCGTCTCCTTACTGACCGAGGCGCCGTAGATCTCGGCGAAGTGAGCGCTGATCTCCCCGGTCGTCAAACCCTTGGCATACAACGACAACACGACCTCGTCGACCCCCGACAACCGGCGCTGCCGCTTCTTGACGATCTGAGGCTCGAACGTGCCAGCCCGATCTCGCGGCACCTCGACCTGCACCGGTCCGTTGGCCTCGGTCAGGACCGTCTTCGACCGGGTGCCGTTGCGGATGTTGCCCGACCCAGCACCGGCCTGGTCGTTCAGTGTCGCGGTCATCACGGCACCCTCCTCACCAGGCACAACGCCCAGCAGGTCAGGCCGGAAACACCGTTAGATCCACACGCCCGTGCAGCGGGTCCCTCCACGAAAAGCACCGACAGGGCGACTCGTGTGAAGGTTCTGCCCGTGGCTGCGACGGCGTTAAGCCCTGAAGCATCGTCCGGTCAAGGACGAATCTGTGGGCCTCGCTGGTGGTTGTCGTCTGGCTCGGGCGGCGGATCGTCGGGTGGTGAGCGGCGCATCGGGGTCCGGTTCAGCAGACCCGCGCCAACGGCGATGGCGAGAAAGATCGCTCCCACGGCGAGAATGGTCAGGACTACGTATTTGAGGATTTCCATGCTGGTTTCTGCCGTTTCATGGCTGGTAGCGGTAGCCCATGCCGGGTTCGGTGATGAGGTGGCGAGGTCGGGTGGGGTCGGCTTCGAGCTTGCGGCGTAGCTGTGCCATGTACTGGCGCAGGTAGCTGGTCTCGGTCCGGTACCCCGGGCCCCACACGTCGTGCAGGAGCTGTCGTTGGCTGATCAGCTTGCCGGGGTTGCGGAGCAGTGCTTCGAGGACTCCCCACTGGGTGGGGGTCAGTTTGACGTCGGTGCCGTCGTCGCGGGTGACGGTGTGGGCGGTGAGGTCGACGGTGTGCGGGCCGAGCCGCGCGGTGGGGCTGACCGGGTCGGCGCCGGCCCCGTGGCGGCGGGTGGCGGCGCGGATGCGGGCGAGGAGTTCGTCGACGCCGAAGGGTTTGGTGACGTAGTCGTCGGCGCCGGCGTCGAGGGCGTTGACCTTGTCGTCGCTGCCGGCGCGTCCGGAGAGGACGATGATGGGGACGGTGGTCCAGCCGCGCAGTCCGCGGATGATGTCGACGCCGTCGAGGTCGGGCAGGCCGAGGTCGAGCACGACGAGGTCGGGTGGGTGGCTGGCGGCGGCTTTGAGCGCGGCGGTGCCGGTGGCGGCGATGTCGACGTCGTAGCCGCGGGCGCGCAGGTTGATGCGTAGGGCGCGCAGGATCTGGGGTTCGTCGTCGACGACGAGGATGCGGTTCATTCCTGCGGGCCCTCCGGGGGGTCGGTCGGTGTGGCGGCGGGCAGCCGCAGCACCATGGTGAGTCCTCCGCCTGGGGTGGTTTCTGGGGTGATGCTGCCGCCCATGGCTTCGGCGAGGCCGCGGGACAGGGCGAGGCCGAGGCCGACGCCGGTGGTGTTGTCGCGGTCGCCGAGGCGCTGGAACGGCAGGAACACGTGCTCCCACTGGTCTTCGGGGATGCCGGGGCCGGTGTCGATGATGCGGAGTTCGACCTGGCCGGTGTGGGCGCTGGCGGTGATGGTGGGTGGTTGGCCGGGTGGGCTGTGGCGCAGGGCGTTGGCGATGATGTTGACCAGGACCCGTTCCAGCAGGCCCGGGTCGGCGGTGACGGCCGGCAGGTCGGCGGGGATGTCGGTGCGCACGTCGGCCGCGGATGGGCCGAGTTCGTCCAGGGCCCGGGGTACGGCGTCCTCCAGACCGATGGGTACGGGGTGGACGCCGAGCGCGCCGGCCTGCAGCCGGCTCATGTCGAGCAGGTTGGCGACCAGCCGGCTAAGCCGGTCGAGGGACTCGTCGGCGGTGGCGAGCAGCTCGGCCTGGTCGTCGGGATCGAAGTCGACGTCGTGGCTGCGCAGGCTGGACACGGCGGCTTTGGCCGACGCGAGGGGTGTGCGCAGGTCGTGGCTGACGGCGGCGAGCAGCGCGGTGCGCATCCGGTCGGCCTCGGCCAGGGGCCGGGCGGCGGCGGCCTGCTCGGTGAGGCGTTCCTGGCGCAGCGCGACGGCGGCCTGGGCGGCGAACGCCTCGACGACCCGCCGGTCGGCGGCCTCGAGCCGGCGGCCGGCGAGGACCACGGTGAGCCGCTCGTCCACCGGCACGGACGTCTCCCCCGCGCTCGGGCTGCACGGCGGCGCGTCGCCGACGCTGGCCACCACCCGCCACGCCTGCTCGTCCCGGGCCCGGCCGGGACGCCCCTCGGCCTCGGCGACCAGCTCCAGCACGCTCACCGCGCGCAGCCCGAACGTCTCGCGGAGCCGGTCGAGCAGGGCGGTCAGCGGGCGTGCACCGCGCAGGACCCCGCCCGCGACGGTGGCCAGGGTCTGGGCGTCGGCGGAAGCGCGTGCGGCCTCCCGGGTGCGCCGCGCCGCGACATCGACGATCCAGCTGACCGCGACCGCGACGCCGACGAAGACGCCGATCGCGAGGAGGTTTTCCCCCTCGGCGATGGTGAGCGTGTAATAGGGCGGGGTGAAGAACCAGTTGAGCAGCAGCGATCCGCCGAGCGCGGCGACCAGCGCCGGCCACAGGCCGCCGACCAGCGCGACGCCGACCACGGCGGCGAGGAAGAGCAGGATGTCGCTGGTCAGGGTGAGGCCGGGCAGCGCCTTCAGCAGCGCGGTCAGGGCGGGCATGCCGAGGCCGGCGAGCGCGAACCCCAGCAGCCGCCGCCGACGCGACAGCGCCGCCGGCACCTCGGCCCCCCGCCGCCTGCGGCCCGCCTCGGGGTGGGTGACCAGGTGGACGTCGATCGGCCCGGACAGCGCCGTGGTGGTGACGCCGACGCCCTGGGAGAAGATCTGCGCGATCCGGCCGCGGCGGCTGGCGCCGAGCACGAGCTGGGTGGCGTTGACGCCGCGGGCGAAGTCGAGCAGCGCCGCGGGGATGTCGGTGCCGAGCACCTGGTGATAGGTGCCGCCGAGGCTCTCCACCAGGACCCGCTGCCGGGCCAGCTGGGCCGGGTCGGCTCCGGCGAGGCCGTCGCTGCGGGCGACGTGGACGGCCAGCAGGTCGGCGCCCTTGCTGCGGGCGGCGATCCGGGCGGCCCGGCGGATCAGGGTCTCCCCTTCCGGCCCGCCGGTGAGCGCGACCACCACCCGCTCGCGGGCCTCCCAGGTGGCGGAGATGCCCTGCTGGGCGCGGTAGCGGTCGAGCTGCTCGTCGACCTTGTCGGCGAGCCAGAGCAGGGCGAGTTCGCGCAGCGCGGTCAGGTTGCCGACGCGGAAGTAGTTGCCGAGCGCGGCGTCGATCTTGTCGGGGCGGTAGATGTTGCCGTGGGCCATCCGGCGGCGCAGCGCCTCCGGGGTCATGTCGACCAGCTCGACCTGCTCGGCGGCGCGCACGATCTGGTCCGGGACGGTCTCGCGCTGGGTGGTGCCGGTGATCTGCGCGACGACGTCGTTGAGCGACTCGAGGTGCTGGATGTTCACCGTGGTCAGCACGGTGATCCCCGCGTCGAGGAGTTCCTGGATGTCCTGCCAGCGCTTCTCGTTGCGGGAGCCCGGAACGTTGGTGTGGGCGAGTTCGTCGACCACGGCGACGTCGGGCCGGCGGGCCAGCACCGCGTCGAGGTCCATCTCGGTGAACTCGGCGCCCCGGTAGGCGACGGTGCGTCGGGGCACCACCTCGAGGTCGCCGATCATCGCCGCGGTGTGCGGCCGGCCGTGGGTCTCGACCAGGCCGATCACCACGTCGGTGCCGCGCTCGGCCCGGCGGTGGGCCTCCTCCAGCATCTCGTACGTCTTGCCGACGCCCGGGGCGGCCCCGAGGTATATGCGGAGCTCTCCCCTTGCCACGAAACAATCCTCCCTGATCGGGGGGTCACAGGTCATCGGACGGTCGAGCGACGCGGGCGGGGCCAGCAGGTGGTGACCCCGCCCACGATCGTCCGGTCAGCGGGCGGGGAACTCCTGGTCGAGCGCGAGGTTGAGTTCGAGCACGTTGACCGCGGGCGCGCCCATGAAGCCGAGGGCCCGGCCGGTCGTGTGCTCGGACACCAGGCGGCGGATTGCCGCCGGGTCCGCGCCGCGCTCGCGGGCGACCCGGTTGACCTGGATTGCCGCGTATGCGGGGCTGATGTGCGGGTCGAGGCCGCTGGCGCTGGCGGTGACCGCGTCGGCGGGCACCGCCGGGATGGCGGGGGCGTCGCCGCGGATCGGGGTGATGAGCCCGCCCTCGGCGCGGTAGTCGTGGCCGGGCTGGGCCGGCTCGACCGGCACCCCCTGGTAACTGCTCACGAAGGGGGCGGCGGGGGCGGTCTGGTTGACGCTGACCACTCGGGTGACCGGGCCGGTGAGGCCGTCGCGGTGGAACACGGCGAGCACGGCGCCGACCCCGTCGGGGGTGCAGTAGGGCCGCCGCCCGTCGACGCCGTCGAGTTCCCCGACCGCCTTGCTGCGGGAGCAGACCTGGGTGAGCAGGCTCTGCGTCGAGTCGTCGGGGTTGGTGGCGTTGGTGTCGACGATGTCCTCCGGGCCGAGGTTGCTGGCCGAGGTGGAGGTGGGGTCGTAGCCGTCGCCGGCCGCGGACGGCCGGGACTGGAAGTAGCGGGGGACAGGGTTGCCGTCGGCGTCGGTGAACGACTGCCCGATCAGGCTGCTGCCGACCGTGCGGCCGTCGACCGATACCAGAGAGCCGTCGGCCTTGCCGTCGAGGCCGGGGACCCGGCCGACGGCGACCATGGCGAGCGGGTAGGCGAGGCCGAGCAGGACGGTGAACACGAGCAGCGCGCGCAGCGCGGCCAGGTGTTGGGCGAGCCAGGTGGGTAGACGCATCACGAGATCCCCGGGATGAACTGGATGAACAGGTCGATGAGTTTGATGCCGAGGAACGGCACGATAAGGCCGCCCAGGGCGTATACCAGCAGGTTGCGGCTGAGCAGCTGTGACGCGCTGGCGGGCCGGTAGCGCACGCCGCGCAGGGCCAACGGGATCAGCGCGATGATCACCAGGGCGTTGAAGATGACCGCGGACAGGATCGCCGATTCGGGGCTGTGCAGCCGCATGATGTTCAGCGTGTCCAGGCTCGGGTAGATGCCGGCGAACATGGCGGGGATGATCGCGAAGTACTTCGCCACGTCGTTGGCGATGCTGAACGTGGTCAGGGCACCGCGGGTGATCAGCAACTGCTTGCCGATCTCCACGATCTCGATCAGCTTGGTCGGGTCGGAGTCGAGGTCGACCATGTTGCCGGCCTCCTTCGCGGCCGACGTGCCGGTGTTCATGGCCACGCCGACGTCGGCCTGGGCGAGGGCCGGCGCGTCGTTGGTGCCGTCGCCGGTCATCGCGACCAGCCGGCCGCCCTCCTGCTCCTTGCGGATCAGGGCGAGCTTGTCCTCGGGGGTGGCTTCGGCGAGGAAGTCGTCCACCCCCGCCTCCTCGGCGATCGCCTTCGCGGTACGCGGGTTGTCGCCCGTGATCATCACGGTGCGGATGCCCATCGCGCGCATCTCGTCGAAGCGCTCCCGCATGCCGGCCTTGACCACGTCCTTGAGGTGGATGACACCGAGCGTGCGGGCCTGCTCACCCTCGACGTGTTCCGCGACGACCAGCGGGGTGCCGCCGATGCCGCTGATCTCGTCGACCAGTTGGCCCACCTGCTCGGTGGGGTGGCCGCCGTTCTCGCGGACCCACTTCATCACCGCGGTGGCCGCACCCTTGCGGATCCGCCGCGCCGGCCCGGAGTCCTCCGAGGTGAGGTCGACGCCGCTCATCCGGGTCTGCGCGGTGAACGGCACGAAGGTGGCGTGCGGGATCAGGCCCGGCTCGCGTTCCCGCAGCCCGAACTCGTTCTTCGCCAGCACCACGATCGACCGGCCCTCGGGGGTCTCGTCGGCGAGGCTGGACAGCTGCGCCGCGTCGGCCACCGTGGCCAGGTCCACCCCGTCGACCGGCACGAACTCGTCGGCCTGCCGGTTGCCCAGGGTGATGGTGCCGGTCTTGTCCAGCAGCAGGGTGTTCACGTCGCCGGCCGCCTCGACCGCCCGGCCGCTCGTCGCCAGGACGTTGCGCTGCACCAGGCGGTCCATGCCGGCGATGCCGATCGCCGACAGCAACGCCCCGATGGTGGTGGGGATCAGGCAGACCAGCAGGGACACCAGTACCACCCCGGTGACTCCGGCGTCGGTGATAGCGCCGGTGTCCGGGGCCGCCACCTGGAAGTTCTTCGAGAAGATCGCCAGGGGCTGCAGTGTCACCACCGCGAGCAGGAAGATGATCGTGAGCGCGGCGAGCAGGATGTTCAACGCGATCTCGTTCGGGGTCTTCTGCCGGTTCGCCCCCTCGACCAGGTTGATCATCCGGTCGATGAAGCTCTCCCCCGGCTTCTGGGTGATCATCACGACGATCCGGTCGGAGAGGACCTTCGTGCCGCCGGTGACCGCGCTGCGGTCCCCGCCGGACTCCCGGATCACCGGGGCGGACTCGCCGGTGATGGCGGACTCGTCGACACTGGCGATGCCCTCGACCACGTCCCCGTCGCCGGGGATGATCTCGCCGGCCTCCACCACGACGATGTCGCCCTGCCGCAGCTGCGGGGCGGGGACCGACTCGGTGCGGTAGGTCCCCGCTGCGGCGCCCGGGGTCCAGCCCAGCGCGCGGGTGGCGACGGTGTCCGTCTTCGCCTTCCGCAAGGCGGCGGCCTGGGCCTTGCCCCGGCCCTCGGCCACCGCCTCGGCGAGGTTGGCGAAGATCACGGTCAGCCACAGCCAGACCGTGATCGCCCAAGCGAACACCGACGGGTCGGCGACGGCCAGCAGCGTGGTGAACAGCGCGCCGATCTCGACGATCAGCATCACCGGGCTGCGCCACAGGGTGCGCGGGTCCAGCTTGCGCAGCGCGTCCGGAAGGGACCGGATCATCTGCTTCGGGTCGAGCAGGCCGCCGCCCCGCTCGCCCTGGGTGGCCGGTGTGCCGGCGGTTGCGGCGTCCGCCGTACCGTGCGGTGCCGGCGTGGAGGTGGTCATGTCGTTCTCTCTCATGATGGTCACAGCCCCTCAGCGAGAGGGCCGAGCGCGAGCGCGGGAAGGAAGGTCAGCGCCACGAGGACCACCGTGACGCCGACGACCATCCCCACGAACAGCGGTCGGTGGGTCGGCAGGGTGCCCTCGGAGGCGGGGGTGGGTTTCTGGCGCGCCAGGGAACCTGCCAGGGCGAGCGCGAAAACAATCGGCAGGAACCGGCCGAGCAGCATGCACAGCCCCAGGGCGGTGTTCCACCACGGGGTGTTGACGGTGATGCCGGCGAATGCCGAGCCGTTGTTGTTGCTCGCCGAGGTGAACGCGTACAGCACCTCGGACAGGCCGTGCGGGCCGACGTTCAACGCCGTGGAGTTGTTGCCGGTGGCGAACGCCGCGGCCGTGCCGGCCAGCACCAGGGCCGGGGTGATCAGGAAGTACAGCGAGGCCAGCTTGATCTCCCGCGAGCTGATCTTCTTACCCAGATATTCCGGGGTCCGGCCCACCATCAGGCCGGCGACGAACACGGTGATCACGGCCAGGATCAGCAGGCCGTACAGGCCGGCGCCGACACCGCCGGGGGCGACCTCGCCGAGCATCATGTTGACCAGCAGCATCCCGCCACCGAGCGCGGTGTACGAGTCGTGGAACGAGTTGACGGCGCCGGTCGAGGTGAGCGTGGTGGCCGCGGCGAAGGTGGCCGAGTTCGACACGTCGAACCGGACGTCCTTGCCCTCCAGCGCCGCGCCGACCGCCTGCGGCACGGTCCCGTTGCCGGCCAGCTCGAAGACGTTGGTCAGCGTGATGCTGGCCAGGGCGAGGATCGCCATGACCGCGGCGATCGCGTAGCCCTGGCGGTTCTGGCCGACCATCCGACCGAAGACCCGGGGCAGACTGAACGGGATCATCAGCAGCAGGAAGATCTCCAACCAGTTCGTCCACGACGTCGGGTTCTCGAACGGGTGGGCGCTGTTGACGTTGTAGAAGCCGCCACCGTTCGTGCCGAGGTCCTTGATCGCCTCCTGGCTGGCCACCGGGCCGCCGGTGAGGTGCTGGCCGCCACCGGTCAGGGTGCTCACGTCGGTGCCGCCGGACAGGTTCTGCACCGCGCCACCGATCATCAGCACGATCGCGGCGAGCACACAGATCGGCAGCAGGATCCGCAGGGTGATCCGGGTCAGATCGACCCAGAAGTTGCCCAGCTCCCCGGTCCGGCTGCGGGCGAACCCACGCACCAGAGCGACCGCCACGGCGATGCCGACCGCGGCGGACAAGAAATTCTGCACCGCCAGGCCGGCCATCTGCACCAGATGGCCCATCGTCGACTCACCCGAGTACCACTGCCAGTTCGTGTTGGTCACGAACGACACCGCGGTGTTCCACGCGCCATGGGTCATCACCGGATCGAAGCCCAGCGACAGCCACAGGTGGTTCTGCAGCCGCATGAACGCGTACAGGAACAGGACCGACACCGCTGAGAAGGCCAGCAGGCTGCGGGCGTACACGCCCCAGGTCTGCTCGGCGGCGGGGTTCACCCCGACAAGCCGGTAGATCCCCCGCTCGACGCGGGAGTGCCCGGTGCCGGAGACCACCCGGTACATGTAGTCACCGAACGGCTTGTGCACGGCGACCAGCGCCGCCACGAGGGAGAGGATGAACAGCACACCGGCTGTCGTCACGGTCATCAGAAGCGCTCCGGGAACAGCAGGGCGACCACCAGGAACACGGCCAGGCCGATCGCCAGCACCAGACCGATCGCGTTGACGGCGCTCACAGCTTCTCCACACCCCTCACCACGAGGGCGAGCACTGCGAACAGCGCCACCGTCAACACCACGAACACCACGTCAGACACGCTGACTCCTCATGTACCGGACTCGTTCGTCGCGGCCGCCGATCGGCCGCGCCGGGCAATCACAACGCCACCCGCCCCTCTACGACAGGGGCTATAACGCGACCATCACGGCGAACCGGCGCTTTTTAACGCCTTCTTCACGCCGTCCCACGATCGGGTGGCCCGGGCCACCCTCGGGGGCGAGGATCAGGCGGGCCGGCCCCACGACGGCAGCAGCGGCGGCAGGTCCCTCAACATGGCCGTCGAGCCGCGGCCGGGGCATGCCTCGGGCGGCTCACCCGGCATGGTCCGGCCGTACTGGTCGGGCAGGTTTCCCCAGCCGCCGACGGGGCGCGGAGCGCGCGGCGGCGCGGGAGGGGTGTCGGCGGCACGGGTGACGGTGCACAGATGCGTCCAGTCCTCACCGAGGTCGAACACGTAGGCGAACGACATCCCCGGGCGCAGCAGCGCCAGCCGGCAGGACCGGCCGTCGCGGGTGCCCGGGAAGGCGGGACCCGCCCGCCAGGCCGACCAGCTCACCTGCACCCCGCCGGGCAGGACGAACATCCGCAGGTGACCCAGGTCCCAGCGGCCGAAGGCGACATCGACCGCCTCGGCGAACTCCGCGAACGTGTGCACCGGGCTGGCCGCGAAAACCCGACCGGGCCGCGGCCACCAGTCCCGGCCGCGCCCCGTCACCAACTCCACCGCAATCGACAACCCCGCCGTCGAAGCCTCCCCGGCGCGCGCGGCTGGCACGACGTCAGCGCCCATCCGGCCCACCGGGCCTGCTGCCGGGCGGACTCGCCACCGTGTTCGTCTCCCAAGGGCAGCGTCGGGGCGTCGGCGCGGGCCGCTGCCCGGCACGGTCCTCGGCGGACATCGCCATGCGCCGGTAGCCGGCGCCGAGAGCCGCGGCGAACAGGATCAGCGGCGCATACGACCACCCGTCGCCGCCGGTCAACTCGCCGAACCGGTTGGCGAGGAACCCCACGAAGACCGCCACCGCCAGGGCCGTCACCGCCACCACCGCCCGCAGGTCCCCCACCCGAGCGGCGTACAACCCGACCACCGCGGCGATGACAAGCACCCGTGCGGGCAGCTCCGCAGCCCCGAACACCGCCGCCGCCACCAGCGCGGCGCCGGTGACCACCACCGCACCGGCAGCCACCTTGATGCCCACCGGCGTCGGCTCACCGTAGACAACACGCCCAGGACCTCGATCGACACTCACCACACGCCTCCGACAACAGCCAGGGCCCGCGCCTCGGACCCGCCGTGACGTCCATGTCAGCCCCGCCAGCCAGCCACCGCCGACGACTTTCACGCGACCGCTACGACCACCGGCCGAATTTTCACGGCAATACGACGCGCCCCCCGTGCCGACGATCGGAAGACGCCACCGATGAGCGGCCCACCTACAGGCCGACACCGCACGGTGAGGCGCACGAGGCAATCGGGATGGCCCCGTCGAAGGCGGAAACGGTTGCGGGACGATCCGATGCAGCCGGGCCGGCGACCATCGGATGCGGCCCGGGCGCCGCTGCGCGAGACGCCCCAAAACCGTCCCAATACGGTCGGAACCGGTGGCGGCCACGACGTGCCCGGGACCGCTCGCCGCGCCGCCGAACCTGGCCGCTCGGCACTGCTGCGGCGCCTGCCGGCGCCGGTGCGCGGTCGCCATCCCCGACACCACCCAGCGGCCCGCGCCCGCACAGACTCGGTTGCGTCCACGGGAGTGGTGTACGACTTGCCCGTGATGGGCGTGTTGCGTAGATAGGAGACGGCCATCGCGTGATCCTTCGAGACGACCAAGTCATGAAGGAGAGGAACGCGATGCCCGCATCTGAGAGTGTGAACCCTGTTGAGCTGCTGCGCGAGCAGATCGAGGGCGCGTCGCCGGACGTGTTGCAGGCGATGGTGAAGACGTTCGCGCAGGCGTTGATGTCCGCCGAAGCGGACGCCATCTGCGGTGCCGCCTATGGGCAGCGCAGCGACGAGCGGGTGAACTCGCGCAACGGCTACCGGCGTCGGGAGTGGGACACCCGCACCGGCACGATCGACCTGGCTATCCCGAAAGCTGCGTCAGGGCTCCTATTTCCCGGACTGGCTGCTGACGCATCGCCGGCGGGCGGAGCAGGCCTTGGTGTCGGTCGTGGCGACGTCGTATCTGCTGGGGGTGTCCACGCGGCGGGTGGAGAAGCTGGTCGAGCAGCTCGGGATCCGGCAGTTGTCGAAGTCGCAGGTCTCGGAGATGTCCGCCCATCTGGACGCCCAGGTCGAGGCGTTCCGCAACCGGCCTCTGGACTCAGGGCATTACACGTTCGTGTGGATGGACGCGCTGACGATGAAGGTCCGCGAACATGGCCGAACCGTCAACGTCCACGCCCTGATCGCCGTCGGCGTCAACGCCGACGGAGGACGCGAAGTGTTGGGCCTCGACGTCGCCTCCGACGAGGACGGCGCCGGCTGGCTGGCGTTCCTGCGCAGCCTGACCGCCCGCGGCCTGTCCGGGGTCCGGCTTGTCATCTCCGACGCCCACGCCGGGCTCGTCGCCGCGATAGGGGCGGCGCTGCCGGGAGCATCGTGGCAGCGCTGCCGGACCCATTACCTGCGGAATCTGCTGACGAAGGTGCCGAAGTCGGCGCAGCCGTGGATCGCCACCCTGGTGCGCACGATCTTCGACCAGCCCGACGCCGACGCTGTCCGAGCCCAGTTCGACCGCGTCGTGGCCACGATCGAGGCGAAGTTCCCGGCCGCGGCCGAGCACCTCGACACCGCCCGAGACGACCTGCTCGCGTTCACCGCTTTCCCGCGTGAGATCTGGCGCCAGATCTGGTCGAACAACCCGCAAGAGCGGCTGAACAAGGAAATCCGCCGCCGCACCGACGTCGTCGGGATCTTTCCCAACCGGGCGGCGATCATCCGCCTCGTCGGCGCGGTCCTAGCCGAACAGACCGACGAATGGACCGAAGGACGCCGCTACATGGGCTTGGAACTCCTCGCCAAAGCCCGCCTGATGACGATCGACACCAGCCAACACGACATCGAGCAGCCCGACCCAGCCCCGATCGCCGCCTAACATCAAACCGGATCCGCGATGGCCGTCTCCTACACCACCAGCGCGGACGTGACCCCGACCGCCGGTCGCAAACCGGGGTTCGTGTGCTCGGTGTGTGCTCCTGGGCTGCGTGAACGGCGGTCGTGGGAACGTGGGTGAACGTGGGCCACTCCCTGCCACCCCAGGTGAACCCCCAGGTCGCTAGACTAGGCCCTCGCGCCCTCGTAGCTCAGGGGATAGAGCATCGGTTTCCTAAGACGACGCTCTATCTGTACCCAGAGGCCCACTGCCTGCAGGTTCCTATTTGCCTTTATGTTAGCGGGTCGCACAGGCGCGTTGCTGTGCTCGCTTGCCGAAGATCGGCAGAACATGTGTAAGTCCTGCTCAGGCCACGCTTCGGTCGGCCCACGTGTCCCTGCCGCGATCCGGCAAAGCTGCCGCGCCGCGTTAGTCTACGGTGCCGCAAGAGCTTGGGCCAGCAGCGTGGCGAGTTTGGCTGCGCGTGCCGGGTGGTGATGGCCGACTCAGAGAACTCGTCCGATGAGGTATGGAGCGAAGTCGGGGTGGTCGGTCCGGTGCTGGGCGGCGAGGCCGGTGCGGGCGGCGTTGTGGAGGATGGCGCGGAGCTGGTCGTATTCGTCGCGTGGTGTGGCGGGGTGGTGGTTGACGACGAGTCCGGCGAAGAGTTGCCGGTCGGCGCGCCCACGGACGCGGGTCTTGGCTGGGTGGACTCGGAAGCCCTCTTCGCGGGCGATGTCGGTGACGGCGGCGATCGGGTGTGGATGCGGCGGGTGGTGAGGTTGCCGGAGAAGGCGAGGTCGTCGGCGTAGCGGGTGTAGGTGGTCTCGAAGGCGTCGGCGAGGCCCGTGAGGCGTCGGTCGAGTCGGTAGGCGCACAGGTTGGCCAGTGCCGGGGAGGTGGGCGCGCCTTGGGGCAGGTGGCCGGTGCCCAGCGCGGCGAGCCGTGTCGCCCGGTGGGGTAGGCCGGTGGGTGCGCGGCGGAGGACGGGGTGTGGGGTGCGGGTGGTGCAGAGTCCGGTGAGGGTGTGGGCGACGGGTTCGGGGTATCCGGCGGTGCGGAACAGTCCGTGGACCCGGGTGGCGGGGATGTGGGTGAAGAAGCCGAGCGGGTCGATCCGGACGACGACCGGCTGTGCGGCGTGAGCGGCGGCGAAGGTGTGTGCGGAGCGGCCGGGTACGAAGCCGTGGGCGGCGAGGTGGACGGGGATGCGGCCGAGGACCTCGGCGAGGAGCCGGCGTTGCAGGGCGCGGAGCCGGGACTTGGCACCTGTGGTGTGGTGCCGGGGTGAGTGGTCCTTCCCTGAGTTGCCCCGGAGAGACCGTGACCGGACCCCGCACGGAAGACCGGCTTGGTCAGCTCGGGACACGCCGCCATGGGAGCAGCGTAGAGAACGGAGACCGTCATCGGTGTCCCCGGTGCGTGTGGCGCGGTGGAGAGAACCGTGCAGGGCTGGGTCTCGCTGTCGTGGGACAACGGGCGTGCCGGCCGGAGTGCCTCGCGACTGTACGGCGCTGTTGATCGGTCGGTAGGCGGTACCGGTGTCGGGTCGATGTCGGCGCGGATCTCGCCGTGCCTGCTGGGGCACGCCGGTGACCCTGACGACGGCAGGCCAGAGAATCTAGGCTGAAACGACTAGACATCCTCGGTGGCGTGGAATACTCTTCTGCGAGTCGAGAGAGAAGATCCGTCAAGACGCAGACGGAGCCGCCCGGCCGTGGGGTCACGACGGACGGCAAGAAGCGGGATTCGTTCCGCCAGAATGGCAGTAGGAGCACGTCAGCCCCAACGTGTGATGCGCGATGGGGCACGCGGGTGGGGCCAAGGCTTGCTCAGGGTTCCAGCTGATGTTCGCCGCACCTGTCGGGGCCATGAAGTCGTGTGGGCTCCGGCGCCGGCGGGACCGTACGACCGCAAGGTAGGTAGAAGCAGAGGAAAGGGAGGGCCGTTCACCGTTGGATCGCCCGCCAGCAGCCGTAATCCAGGCTCGGCGGACACCGCAGTTTCCATCGAACGAGAGGTGGTCTCCGGTCACGCATATGCGATCCTCGCACCCGAAGCCTTCAGCGGCTGGTGCGGATACGACAAGCCGACGCTCCTGTCGGCAGATGGTGTTCTGACCCGTAACCCTGGGCCCCGGCGCTTGTGCGCCGGGGCCCTCGACGTGGAGGTGACATGGGGCGAAACCCCGACGACATGTTCGGCGACGAGAACACTCCGGCCTACACCATTGGTCAGGCCGCGGAGATGCTCGGCACCACGCAGGACTTCCTACGCCGCCTAGACGAGGCGAAACTGATCAACCCGCACCGCTCTGCCGGCGGACACCGCCGCTACTCCCGCTACCAGTTGCGTCTGGCCGCCCGGGCCCGCGAGATGGTGGATCAGGGCACCGCCCTGGAAGCCGCCTGCCGGATCATCATCTTGGAAGACCAGCTCGAGGAAGCCCTGCGGCAGAACGAGAAGCAGTAGCGCCGAGCACCACCATGACCAGCAGGCACAGGGTCAGCTCGTCGGCCGTCGCGGCAGCCTGGCCGGGTCGCTCTCGGCTGAGGTCGTCGGGCGATGAGCCGGCCGCCCGCCAGAGCGAGAGCCCCCGTCCCCGGCTCGGTCCCGGTGGCCCGTACTCCTGCTGTCGCACCTCTTCGCATCCCGGCCGTCGGCCGGGATGTTGCTGTTCGTGACCGGCGGTCGGAGGCGGCCGTCGGCCGCCGGTGCCCGCGCGGGGCGGGTCGGCGGCGTGTAGCGTCCGACCATGGGCAGCGGCGGGACGGACAACGTGGGTGCCGGGTGGCGCACCGCTGGTCCGCGCCGCCGCCTGAATCAGATCGCTCCCCGCTGACGCGAACCCATCGCGCCGGCCACTCCACCCTGCCCGCCAAGATCACCCGGAGTCACATTGAGACTCCTTAAGGCGACGCCCTATCTGTACCCAGAGGCTCGCTACCTGTGGGTTCCTATTCTGTCTTCACGTTAATGGGTCGCGAACGCGCGTTGCTGTGCTCGCTTGCCGAAGATCAGCAGAACGGCGTAAGTCCTGCTCAGGTCATGCTTCGGTTGGTCTGACGTGTCCTTGTCGAGATCCGGCGACGTTGTCGCGCCGGGTTATGTGGGAGACACAGTGGCGGTGGCAACCGTGCGCCCGGTGCCGTCGTATGCGGTAACCCTCGGCGGCCGGCGAGAGCCCCAGACCACGATCAGGTGACCGTGGTACGGGACGGGTAGGTGGCGGCCGTTGACATGCAGTTCTGCGACCCCATGGCCGACGAGCACCGCCGACCCGCGCACCCATCGCGTGCCCCCCGGCAGCACGGGGTCGCCGTCGCGCACGACGCCAGCGCTCCCACTCAGCGCCACCTGGTACGGCGCGAGGTCGTCGCGGGTCCGCTGGAACTCTTCCGCAGTGGGGTCTTCGTCGTCCGACGCTCCGCCGCTGCCGAGCCTTCGCCAGGCTCCGTGGTTGTCGACGGCCAGCAGGTGCGTCTCGTCCCAGTAGCAGCCAACGCCTCGGCGTAGGAACCGTGTGGCGGCGATGTCGCCGTCCACGTCGACCGCGACCGGCGCGAAACGACGGCGCCGACTCAACCGCACGGGGCCGTTCGGCAACCCCGAATTGATCAGGCGCAAGCTCTCTACCAGGGCGTCGTACGCCACCCGCTGACCGTACCCGAGCCGAGGCACGGATCGATCACCCACGGGCCGGGTCGGTCCCGGTTTCCGGGCGTGGTCGGTCCGGCCCGGACCGTGTCATGCTGCACGGACCCCGACGAGAGGACGACGATGGCTGCTGGCGATGCCGTACAGGTGCGGCCGGCGCGAGGGGCGCTGCGACCGCTGGTGTCCGGGGCGACGCTGGTCGCGGTCCTGGCGTTGCTGTTCGGGCTGCCCTGGTGGACGTTGACGGTGGCGGCGCGGTGGCCGGCGCCGGTGGTGGCCGCTGGCACGAGCGTGTTCGTCGTCGCGCTGGTCGCGTTCCCCGCCCTGATGTATCTCGGGCACGGCCGCCGGCGGCTGGACGCGGCGGCCCGCGCCGGGGACACCCTCCTTGGCCTGGTCTGGATCCTGTTCGTCTGGGCGCTGATCGGCAACGCGGCCCGGCTCCCGCTGGCCGCCGCGGGGGTCGCCGATCCGGTGCGGTCCCGGGCGGTGGCGGCCGGTGCGGCGGTCGTCTCGGTCGTCCTGGCCGTCTGGGGGTACGCCGAGGCGATGCGGGTGCCCCGGGTCCGGCGGGTGGACGTCACCGTCGACCGGCTCGGCGCGGGTCTCGACGGGGTCCGGGTGGTGCTGCTGACGGACACCCACTACGGCCCGATCGACCGGGCCCGCTGGTCCGCCCGCACCGTCGAGGTGGTCAACGGGTTGGCCGCCGACATCGTCTGCCACACCGGGGACATCGCCGACGGCACGGTCGACCAGCGCCGGGCGCAGGCAGCGCCGTTGGGCGCCGTCCAGGCCCGGCTGGCCCGGGTCTATGTGACGGGCAACCACGAGTACTACGGCGAGGCGCAGGGTTGGGTCGAGCACATGCGGGTCCTTGGTTGGGAGCCGCTGCACAACCGGCACCTGGTGGTGGAGCGGGGCGGCGCACGGCTCGTCGTCGCCGGGGTGGACGACGTGACGGCAGCCTCGTCCGGCGTGGCCGGTCACCGAGCCGACCACGCGGCGGCGCTGGCCGGCGTCGATCCGCAGCTGCCCGTGCTGCTGCTGGCGCACCAGCCGAAGCAGATCGACGACGCGGTGAAGGCCGGCGTGGACCTGCAGCTGTCCGGGCACACCCACGGCGGTCAGATGTGGCCGTTCCACTACTTGGTCCGGCTCGACCAGCCGGTCGTGCAGGGCCTCAGCCGGCACGGCCGGACCCAGCTCTACACGAGCCGGGGCACCGGTTTCTGGGGCCCGCCGTTCCGGATCTTCGCGCCGAGCGAGATCACCCTGCTCACCCTCCGGGCGGGGTAGCCCCGACCGGGCCTATACCTACCGCCCCCACCTGAACGTGACGGGGGTACGCCGGCACAGCGCTCTCACAGGTGGGGGTAGGGCTGAAGCTCGCTCCCGTGCGGGCAAGCAGGTCGACCCGGGTCAACTGCGGCGCGGATCAGCGGTGACGACACGCAGTCGCGGGTGGCTGCGGCGAAGCTGGTCTTCCAGTCCTCGCCGGAGGGTGGTGCGAGCGGCGGGGCAGCCGTGGCAGGCGCCGGCGAGCGTGACGGTGACGGTGCCGTCGCGGACGTCGACGAGCTCGATGTGCCCGCCGTGGGAGTGAGCGAGGTCGCCGACGGGCCCGTCGAGCAACTCCTGGGCGGCGTCACGCAGTGGCCCGTCGTCCGGCTTGCCGGCGGAGTCCGCCGGGGCCCAACCGGCCGGGTCGGCGAGAGCGGCGTGCAGAGCCGTACGGACGCGGGCGCCGTCGCGGGACCACTGCCGACCGGGATGTAGTGTGGTGACGATCGCGGCGGGTTCGACGCGGACCTGGGCGAGGGTGCCGTCGTGGCGCAGGGCGGCGAGCGGGGCTGGCAGGGTGGCGGCGACGCCGGTGAAGGGCAGCACCCCGGCCGAGGTGATCCAGCGCAGCTGCTCGGGGTGGCCCGCGACGGGCTGGGGGTGAATGGGGATCATGACCTCAGCCCGCCAGGAGCGCGGTGATGGTCCTGGCGACGTAGGCCATGATCCAGGCGAGCGCGGTCAGGTAGCCGAAGGCGATCAGGGGCCACTTCCAGCCGCCGGTCTCCCGGCGGATGATGCCGACGGTGGCCATGCATTGCAGCGCGAAGGCGAAGTAGACCAGCAGCGCCGCGATGGTCGGGGCGGTGAACAGTGGCAGCCCGGCGTGCGGCCCGTCGGTGTAGGTCATCGCCTTGAGGGCCTTGGACGGTTCGTCGGGGTTCTCCGCGGCGGCGACCTGGCCGAGGGTGGCGACGAACGTTTCCCGGGCCGACTGCGCCGACAGCACGCCGATGTTGATCCGCCAGTCGAAGCCGAGTGGGTCGAAGACCGGCGCGACGAGGTGGCCCAGGTCGGCGGCGTAACTGTGGTCGGCGACGTACGCGGAAACCGCGGTGTCGTTGCCCGGGTCGACGCCGTGGGCGCGCAGGTCGGCGGTCGAGTGCAGGGGCAGGTTCAGCAGCAGCCACAGGCTGACGGTGGTGACCGCGATGATGGTGGTGCACTTGCGCAGGAACGACTTGGCCGAGTCGCCGACCGCGATCAGCACCGAGCGGGCCGAGGGGATCCGGTAGGGGGGCATCTCCATGTAGAACGGCAGCAGCGGGCCGGTGCGGTCGCCGAGTTTCTTGAATACCCAGGCGGCGGTCATGGCGGAGACCGCGCCGAGCAGGTACATGCCGAACATGACCAGGCCCTGCGCCCCGAACGGCCCCCACTGGGCGGCCGGGTCCACGAGCAGGCCGATCAGCAGCACGTACACAGGCAGCCGCGCTGAGCAGGTCATCAGCGGTGCCGCCATCATGGTGGCCAGGCGGTCCTTGGCCGACGGCAGGGTGCGGGTGGCCATGATGCCCGGGATCGCGCAGGCGAAGGAGGACAGCAGGGCCACGAACGCGCGGCCTTCCAGGCCGGCGCGGGACATCACCCGGTCCATCAGGAAGGCGGCGCGGGACATGTAGCCGACGCCCTCGAGTAGGGAGATCAGCAGGAACAGCAGCATGATCTGCGGTACGAACACGAGCACCGCGCCGATACCGCCGATGATCGCGTCGCCGAGCAGCCCGGCCAGCCAGGGGTTGCCGACGTGGGTGGTCACCACCCCGGACAGCCAACCGAAGAACGTCTCCACGTAGCCCTGCAGGGGTGCGGCGAGGGTGAACACGGTCTGGAAGAAGGCCACCATCACGGCGAGGAACACGATCGTGCCCCACAGCGGGTGCAGCAGCACCGCGTCGACCCGCTGGGTGATGCGGTGGCGTTCCGGGGCCCGGTAGCGGGCGAAGCTCAACACCGACTCCGCCCAGGCGTCCGCTTCGGCCGGGTCGTCCGGTGGCGGCAGGGCCGGTGTCGGCCACGTCGGCCATTGCGCGATCTGCTCGCGCAGGTCGTCGATGCCTTGCCCGCGGTTGCCGAGCACCCGCACCACGGGCACACCCAGCGCCTGCTGCAACGCCGGCAGGTCCAGCTGGCCCTGCCGTACGGTCATCTCGTCGGTGAAGGTCACCACCAGGCAGGTGGGCAGGCCGCGGCGCAGCACCTGTGCGACGAACCGCAGGGAGCGGCGCAGCGTAGTGGCGTCCACGACGACCAGCAGGGCGTCCGGGGGTGCCTCGCCGTCGAGGTGGCCGTCGAGCACGTCGACCATGATCTGCTCGTCGGGGCTGATCGGGTCGAGGCTGTAGGTGCCGGGCAGGTCCTCGATCAGGTACCGCCGGTCGCCCGCCTGGATGGTGCCGACGAAGCGGGACACTGTCACGCCGGGGTAGTTGCCCGTCTTGGCGTGCAGACCGGTCAGCGCGTTGAAGATGCTCGTCTTTCCGGCGTTCGGGCTGCCCGCCAGCGCCAGGCGGGGCAATGGCGTGTCAACGGCGCCGCCCCCGGCCTCAGTGTGGCAACCCGCGTCCTTCACTGCGCGTCCCGGACCAGCACGTGCGCGGCCTGCGCGCGGCGCAGGCACAGGTCGTAGTCCTTGACCCGGTACACCACCGGATCACGCAGGGGCGCGCGACGGACGACCTGCACCGGCGTGCCGGCGGTGAACCCGAGGTCCGTGAGCCGACGGGCCGTTGAGGGCGGCGCCCCGTCGGCCAGCCCCACGATCGTGGCCCGACTGCCCGGGGGCAGGCCGGACAGCCGACCCGTTGACCCGGTGGACGCCTCGACGGCACGCACCGGACCGCCGGAGTGGGCGGCAGTAGGACGTCTTAGCAGCACCAGCTCACCATAAGGTAAGGCTCGCCTCACCTGCCAGGGCGTGTGACGAACTTCGGCGGGCGGTGACCCGTCCGACCATGACCACGTACCGTGCGGTTGTACTGGCTGCGGCCGTGGTCGGCCTCGCGTCGGTCGGATCCGTCGCGGTGGCTGGGCCCGGCTCACCCCGTCCACCCACGCCTCCAGGCGATGATCGGGTGTTCCCGCGGTGCTGCAGCGTGCGGGCGTCGATGTTCCGGAAGGGGTGGACGGGGTGCGGGTGCTGGTCGTCGAGGACGAGACCGCCCTGGCGCAGGTGCTGCGCGCCGGCCTGATTGACGAGGGTTTCGCCGTGGATGTGCAGCACACCGGGACCGACGGGCTGTGGGCGGCCACCGAGAACCCGTACGACGTGATCGTGCTGGACATCATGCTGCCGGGCCTGAACGGCTACGAGGTGTGCCGGCGGCTGCGGGCGCGGGGCGTGTGGACGCCGGTGTTGATGTTGACCGCAAAGGACGGGGAGTACGACCAGGCGGACGCCTTCGACCTCGGGGCCGACGACTATCTGGTCAAGCCGTTCTCGTTAGTGGTGCTGGTGGCTCGGCTTCGGGCTCTGGTGCGCCGGGGCGCGCCGGCCCGGCCGGTCGTGCTGACCGCCGGGGACCTGGCCGTGGATCCGGCCCGGCGGCAGGTCAGCCGGGCCGGCCAGGCTGTTCGGGTCACCGCGCGGGAGTTCGCGCTGCTCGAGTTCCTGATGCGGCACCGTGGTGACGTGGTGTCCAAACGGCAGATCATCGACAACGTCTGGGACGCCCACTTCGACGGCGACCCGAACATCGTCGAGGTGTACGTCGGCTACCTCCGCCGCAAGATCGACCAACCGTTCGGTCGCCGGGCGATCCAGACCGAGCGGGGCATGGGCTACCGCCTGGCAGCCGACGGCGGCTGAGGATGGTCATCCGATGGACGCGCCGGCGTCTGGGGGTACGGCTACGTTCGGCGCTGGCTGCCGCCGCTGTCGTGGGGGCAGCCTTCGCCGTCGGCGCGGCGGCGTTCGTCTACCTCGCCAGCGCGGATCTCGCCGGCAACGTGGACGCCGCAGCGCGACAACGGGCGGCCGAGGTGGTCGCGGCGGTAGCCACCGGTGATCAGGACGCGCTCGCCCAGACGCTGAAGCCCAGCCCGGGAGAACAGACATTGGTGCAGGTCCTCGACCCGTCCGGACGGGTCGAGGCGGCCTCGGCCGCGCTCGGCGACGCCGCGCCGCTGTCCCCGCTGCGGCCCCGACCCGGTCAGCTGCTGCGCGAGCAGCGGCTGCTGCCGTTCGCCGACGAGGACCCCTTCCGGATCGCCGCCGAAGGGGTGGCCACCAGCTCCGGCACCCGCACCGTGCTGGTCGCGCAGTCGCTGCGGCCGGTCAACGAGAGCACCGAGGCGGTCGCGGCGATCCTGGCCGCCGGGCTGGCCCCCATGCTGCTGGTGATCGGCGCAGCGGTGTTCTGGTTCGTGGGACGTTCCCTGCGCCCGGTCGAGGCGATCCGCCGACGGGTCGCCGGCATCACCGCCCGTGACCTGCACGCCCGCGTGCCCGTACCTACCGCCCGAGATGAGGTCGCGGCGCTCGCCGAGACGATGAACCGGATGCTCGAGCGGCTGGAGACCGCCGCGGCGAGCCAGCGCCGGTTCGTCGCCGACGCCAGCCACGAGCTTCGCAGCCCGCTGACCACCCTGCGGGCCGGCCTCGACCGCCTGGCGCTGGCACCCGTACCGGAGGGGCACCGCGACCTGGTCGAGCTGCTGCGCCGCGAGACCAGCCGGCTCGGCGATCTCGTCGCGGACCTGCTGCTGCTCGCGCGCATCGACGAGCGGGGAGCCGCCCGCCGCCGGGACGACGTCGACCTCGACGATCTCGCCTACACCGAGCGGGACCGGCTCGCCGCGCACCACCCGGACCTTACCGTCCGGGCCGAGCTCACCCCGGTACGGGTGACCGGGGACGCCCACGACCTGGGCCGGGCGTTGCGGAATCTGGCCGACAACGCCGCCCGTCACGCCCGTACTCAGGTGACCCTGCGCGTGTCGGCGTGCGAGGGCTGGGGGCGTATCGAGGTCACCGACGACGGACCCGGTGTCCCCGACGCCGACCGGGAGCGCATCTTCGACCGGTTCGTCCGTCTCGACGACAGCCGCACCCGGCCGGAAGGCGGCACCGGCCTGGGCCTCGCCATCACCCGCCAGGTCGTCGCGGCGCACGGCGGACACGTGCAGGTGCTGCCCGGGCCGGGCATGACCGTCCGGATCCGCCTGCCCCACCACGTCGACTCCGAAGATCACTGAACCCCGGCCTCGGCGATTTCAGGCTCCTCTCAGGTGACCGGCGGCACTCTTGGCCTGATGGGCACCTGCATGAACCGGAACCCATCTGCCACGGGGGAGCGATGAACTACCACCTGTTCCAGATCGTCAACGACACAGCCGGCCGAAGCGACCTCGTCGACGACGTCTTCGAATGGTCGGCGGTGTGGCTGATCTACGTCCTCGTCGCCACCGCGGCCGTACCTGTCCTGGCTCACCTGCGGCACGGGCGCGCCGCCCTGGTGCGCGTCGTCGTCTCCCTCGGGCTGGCATTCGCCGTCGGGCAGGCCGTCGCCGCGCTCAGCACCGAGCTACGGCCCTTCCAGACCCACCCCGTGCACCAGCTGATTCCGCACGCCGCCGGAGCATCGCTGCCCAGCGACCACGCCACCGCGGCGTTCGCGGTGGCCTTTGCCGTCGGGGCGTTTCTGTCCCGTCGGTGGGGGGTAGCGCTGAGCGTGCTCGCCACCGTCATCGGCTTCGCCCGAGTCTGGACCGGCGTGCACTACCCCGGGGACATCGTCGTCGGCGCGCTCGTCGCCGCCGCAGCAGTCGCCACCATCGGCGTCGTCGGCCGCGCCTACGACCGCCGTGCCAGCCGCCGCCTCGACACCACCGCCTGAGCACCACCCCCGCCCCCCTCGTTCCGGAGGTCATGCCATGTCCACGCCTCAAGCGCTATTCGCCGTGGGCCCCAGCTTCATCGACCCGGAATGGCTGATTTCCACCTTCGGTCTGATCGGGATCCTCGCGATCATCTTCGCCGAGTCCGGGGTGCTCATCGGGTTGTTCCTGCCCGGCGACTCGCTGCTGTTCACCGCCGGTCTGCTCGTCGCCGACGGCCGCTACCTGCACCAGCCGCTCTGGCTGGTCTGCCTGCTCGTCGCCGTTGCCGCCATCGCCGGCGACCAGGTCGGCTACCTGTTCGGCAAGCGCGTCGGCCCGAGCCTGTTCCGTCGCCCCAATTCCCGGCTGTTCAAGCAGGAGAACGTGCACCGGGCCAACGCCTTCTTCGCCCGCTACGGCGCCCGCTCGATTGTGCTGGCCCGCTTCGTGCCGGTCGTGCGGACCTTCACCCCCGTCATCGCCGGGGTCAGCCGGATGCACTACCGCACCTTCGTCACCTACAACGTCCTCGGTGGCCTGCTGTGGGGAACCGGCGTCACCGTGCTCGGCTACTTCCTCGGGCAGATCAGCTTCGTCAAATCGAACATCGAGTTCATTCTGATCGCCATCGTGCTGGTCTCCGTCCTGCCGATCGGCATCCAGTTCCTGCGCTCCCGCCGCGGCTCGGCAACCGACGCCGCCGACGCGACGGCGTCCAGGAGCCCATCCGGCGCCAACTGAACGACGCATCGGCGCTGGGGCAACACTGACCGGATGACCTCGACGATGCTGGTGCTCGGGCCGAGACTCGCCGTCGCGCTGGCGCTGCTGACCGCCGCCGCGGCCGCCACCGCCACCGTCGGACGGCTCGGGCACAGCCGACAGATCGCCGTCGCCGCCGCCCGCGCCGCGCTGCAACTGGCCGCCGTCTCACTGGTGATCACCGCGATCGTCGGCTCACTGTGGGCCACCGGGGCGTTCGTGCTGCTCATGTGCGGTCGCCGCCGGCACCTCCGGCCGGCGGATCACCGGTGGACCGTACGGCTGGTGGGCGGGCGTCCCGATCGCCACCGCCAGCCTGACCGTCGTCGCCGCCCTACTGCTCGCCGGCCTGGTACCCCTGCGCGGCATCGCGATCATCCCGATCGCCGGCATCCTGACCGGCGGCGCCATGACCGCCACCAGCCTCGCCGGGCGGCGCTTCAATGACGATCTGCGCGCCCGGCGCGGCGAGGTCGAAGCCGCGCTCGCGCTGGGCCTGCTTCCCCGCGACGCCCGGCTGCTCGTCTGCCGCCCCGCCGCCAGCCAGGCACTGGCGGTGGCCATGGACTACACGGCACGCGGATTCCGCTACCCCACGCCGGGGTTGGGTCGCTCGCCCGAATCGGCGTACCCAACCGCGGCCGAGCATCTGGCCGAGCGGTACCGGCAGCTTTTCGTCATCGCGCTCGGCGAGTTGATCCTGGTCACCGCGTTGACCCTCAGTGGCAGCGGCTTCGCGGCTGATCGGACCGCGGCGTTCGTGGTGTCGTTCGTCGGCACGGCGCTGTTCTTGCGGATCTACATCTACCGCTCGGGAGAGTTGTTGCCGGCTGCCATCGCAGCGGCGCCCCACCCAGACCGCTTAGCCGTGTCGGCGCTAACCGCTCATCTGCTCATGATGGCCGGCATCGTCGCGACCGCGGTGGGCGACGAACTCGTCATCGCCCATCCACTCGGGCACACGGCCGGCCTGGGTCGCCGTCATCCTCGGCGGGCCCGCGCTGTTCCTGGTCGGGCGTTCCTTCTTCGAGTACGCGGTGTTCAGCCGCGTGTCCCGGGACCGGGTGATCGGGCTGCTCGTGTTGATTGCCCTGACACCGCCGATGCTCCTCCTGCCGCCGCTGCTGGCCGCCATCGCCGCCATCGCGGTCCTCACCGGGATCGCCATCGCCGACGCAGCACGCGCCCGCGGACGCCCACCTGAGCCGCCGTCACCACCCGGCTAAGGGATGTCTCGTAACTCGGTGGTCGATCCATGGTGGATCATGTTGGGGTGCAGGTGATCTCGGCGGCCCGCCCGGAGTGGATCTTCCCGTTCACCGGGCTGCAGCCCGCCCAGTTCCGCAGGCTGGTCCGGCTGGTGGCCGAGCGTGGTGGTGAGGCGATCGCTGACGGTCGGCCGGGCCGGCAGTGGTCTCTCGATCTCGCCGATCGGGTGTTGCTGGTGGCGGCGTACTGGCGGACGAACCTGACGATGCGGCAGATCGGCCCGCTGTTCGGGGTGTCGCATTCGGCCGCCCACCGGGTCATCGACACCCTCGGCCCCCTGCTGGCCCTGGCGCCAGTGCGCCGGCGGCGGGTCGACCAGATCACGATCGTCGACGGCACGCTGATCCCGACCCGGGATCACCGGCTGGCCGCCCCGAGCAAGAACTACCGATCTCCAGGGTGATCTTCAAGGTGTCGCGGGTCCAGTCGACGAGACGGCCCGCGAAGCCCTGGTCGGCGAAGACGTGCCGGATCGGGGTGGCCAGGTAAGCGCTGAGCAGGGCGGTCTTCGTGCCGTCGCGGTCCTGCCACGACGCGGCCATCACCGCCACGGTGACCAGCAGCCCGGCGGTATCGATGATGATGAACCGTTTCCTGCCGTTGACCTTCTTACCCGCGTCGTAGCCACGCGTCTGCCGCCCGACGGTGTCGGCGCCCTTCACCGACTGCGAGTCGATGATCCCCGCCGACGGCTCCGGATTCCGCCCGTCCTGCACCCGCGCCTTGACCCGCAGCGTGGCCAGCAGGTTCTCGGTCACACCGGCGTCTTCCCAGCGCACGAAATACCAGTACACCGTCTGCCATGGCGGCAGATCCGCCGGCAGGTACCGCCACGGACACCCCGAGCGGACCACGTACAAGATCGCGTTAACGATCTCCCGACGAGGCGACGACACCCGGACACCCTGCCCGCCCCGGCGGCCACCGTCACGCCGCCACACCGTCCACATCCGACCTTCTCAAACACGCACTCAGAGCAACCGTCCAAGCTTGGCGGCTAAGGTCATCGCGTACGTGCCCGAGCGGCTGTCCGTGCACAAGCGTCCCCGACAGGTCCACTTCGTCGAGCGTCGAGGCGTTGTCACGCAACGCGCTGGGCAAGGTGCAGAAGAAGCTGTTCAGCGCCGATTCCTAGCCGCCATCGTGTGGAACACCTGCTTCGGCTCCCACCGGGTGTGGTCGAGCATCCGGACCACGCCGTAGGAGCCGATGTCCTGCTCGCCGGGCCGGCCGTAGCCGGCGAAGGTGAACCAGAGCGCGGTGTCCACTCCCTCCTCCTCGAAGATGTCCAGGAGTTCGGTGAGGTAACGCACCTGTTCGCCCTCGTCCGGTTCCGCGCCGGGCGGCACCTGCCACGCCATGCCGCCGTGCTCCCCGGCGCCCCGGTAGGCGCAGGTGCCGTACTCGGTTACCGCGACGGGCTTGCCGTGCGCGAGGTGCCCGCGCAGCTCGGACCGGAAGGTGCCGGCGTTGTAGGCGGCCCGGTAGGCGTCGACGCCGACGAGGTCGAACGGGCTCCAGTCGATGAACTCCCAGGGTCCGGCGGCGTAGGTGATCCGCCCGCCGAAGTAGGCGCGGGCCGCCTCGGCGACCTGGCCGAGGAAGGCGTTGAGCCGCTCCTGCACTGGGCCGAGGGCGGTCCACCACTCCACGTCGGCGGTGGCCATGGCGTGCAGCCGGTCGCCGTAGGTGTCGCCGGGGATGAAGCCGCCGCAGAAGGCGCTGATCTCGCACCCGGCGACGAACACCACCTCGGCGCCGGCGCGCCGCACGGCCTCGGCCCGCCGGGCGCAGTCGGCGAAGAACGGGAGCAGCTCATCGGCGGGAAAGTCGACGGGGAACGGCGCGAACCACACCTCGAGGCCGGCGGCCGCGGCGCACTGGGCGGCGATGCTGAGCCGTTCGGGGTCGCGGCCGGAGACGCGTACGGCGTCGCAGTGCAGCTCGCTGGCGATCACCGCCATGTCGTGCCAGACCGTCTCGGCGGTGAAGGTCTTGCGGGTGAGATCCGATCCGGGGAGAAATCCGATGTCGTAGTTGATGCCCCGTGCGCGCACGTCACTGCCCTCCGTGATGCTTGATGCCGTGTTCCAGTAGGTCGAAGGCGAGCTCGACGTCCCCGGCCAGGCCCCGGGCTGCCTCGGCCGGCGCGGCGCCGCCGACCAGGAGGTGGAAGAACGATTCCTGGAGGGTGAGCAGGGCCGCGGCGATCTGGGCCGCCATCAGCGTCGCCCGGGTCTGCCCGTGATCCTCGGCCAGCACCCTGGCTAGCGCCTGGCGCTGCTGGTAGAGCAGGGCGTTCGCGGCGCCGCTGAGCGCGGGACTGTCGAAGATCACGCGCATCCGGGCGATCACCTCGCCCCGGTCCAGCGCCGCCGGTTGCCCGGTCGCGAATGTCCGGTAGTGAGCCCGCAGCGCGTGCAGGGGAGACTGCCCGGCCGGCCGTCGCGCGACGATCCCGGCCAGATCCTCCTGCCCGACGCCCGCCAGCACGAGCGACTCCTTGCTGGGGAAGTACGCGAAGAGGGTGGCCTTGGCCACCTCGGCGGACTCGGCGATCTCGTTGACCGTCACCGCGTCGAAGCCGCGCTCGGCGAACAGCCGCAGCGCCACCGCGGCGATCCGCTGCCTGGTCTGTTCCTTCTTGCGCTCGCGAAGCCCGGTCACGCGCCCGAGCATAACCATACCCGGTCTGAAATTCAACCTGGTATGGGAAATGCCATTGATGCCGTACGCGGAGGACGACGACCCTTTAAGTCACCTGAGTGGGTCATTCAAATAGAATCCAAATGGCGCACTCTCATCGGCTAGTTCCGGATGGCGAGCGGCAGCTCCAGCGCCGTCACGCTGCGTGCCGCGCGGATCGCGGCTAGATCAGTGTGCCAACCGTGAGCTGGCGGGTCGATGCGCCCTACAGAAAGTGACCGGACGGCATCGTTAACCTCCTGGCCCACGCCGCGTTGAGATCGGCAGGTGTTGCTCGCCTCACGGCTCGGCGGGTGGTGGCAGCACGCACGGCGGCACCTGGCGATGCCAACGCCGCGGACGTTGGCCGACCCGTACCCAGCGTCGACACGCGGGTACGCCATCCTCGTTAACCACGTTGCTGACATGTAAGTTTGATGCTGGCGCAGGTCAGAGCACCGCGCGGACCATTGCAGGTCGGTAAAAGCAACGTCGTTCAGGAAGCCAACGTCGCCGGACCGAGGATGACTCTGTTCCCCGCTCGGGCCGACTGGGACGACGCTCGAGTTGCCGCCGGCATGCACAGCACAGCCCACCAGGACATGCACGCGGGCGAGCTCGAGGTTTCGCTGCTTCTGCACGTTGCGCCCGAGGTGGTGCGTGATGGCTTCCAGCATGCCGACCATCTAGCGGACGATCGGCGTCACCTCCTCACGCGGGGCATGAGTGGCTACACCACCAGCGGCGTCATCGGTCTGCCGTCCCACGCCACCGCCGCCAAGGGCAAAGCGGGTCTGCTGCACCGATAGGTGACATCTGAGATGGCTTGCCCTGGTGGCGGGCTGGAAGGATGTCGCTGTGCCCAAGCCCTACCCTCGTGAGTTCCGCGATGACGTCGTGCGGGTGGCCCGTGACCGTGACCCGGGCGTGACGGTCGAGCAGATCGCGAAGGACTTCGGAGTTCACCCGATGACGTTGTTCAAATGGCTGCGCCAGGCTGACGTTGACGCCGGGACCAGGCCTGGCGTCAGTGGCAGCGAGTCGGCCGAGCTGCGGGAGGCCCGTAAGCGGATCAAGCTGCTGGAGCAGGAGAACGAGGTCCTGCGCCGGGCTGCGGCGTATCTGTCGCAGGCGAACTTGCCGGGAAAAGGCTCTACCCGCTCGTGAGCGAGCTGGCCGCCGACGGAATCCCCGTGGCGGTGACGTGCCGGGTATTGACCATCGCTCGTCAGCCCTACTACCGGTGGCTCGCCCGGCCTGTCGGCGACGCCGAACTCGCTGCCGCTTACCGCGCGAACGCCTTGGTGGACGCTCACCGCGATGACCCGGAGTTCGGCTACCGGTTCCTGGTCGATGAGGCCCGCACCGCCGGACAGGCGATGGCTGAGCGCACCGCATGGCGGATCTGCTCGGATAACGGCTGGTGGAGCGCCTTCGGCAAGCGCAAGAGGCCCGGCAAGGGCGGCAAGGTCGGTCCGCCGGTGCATGACGACCTCGTGAAACGAGACTTCACCGCCGACGGCCCGAACCGGCTGTGGCTGGCCGACATCACCGAACACCGCACCGCCGAGGGCAAGCTCTACCTCTGCGCGATCAAGGACGTCTGGTCCCACCGGATCGTCGGCTACTCCATCGACTCGAGGATGAAGTCCCGGCTGGCCGTCACCGCGTTGCACAACGCCGTAGCCCGCCGTGATGACGTGGCCGGCTGCGTGCTGCACACCGACCGCGGGTCGCAATTCCGAAGCCGGAAATTCGTCCGTGCCCTCAACCAGCACCACGTGATCGGGTCGATGGGCAGAGTCGCGGCGTGGATTGACGCCTACCGGCACTGGGCCGGAAGGTAGGCCACGATGAGCGAGTACCAGTACTACGAATTCATCGCCGTCGACCGACCCCTCACCGGCCGGGAGCAGGCCGAGCTTCGGTCGCTGTCCACCCGCGCCGACATCACCGCCACCAGCTTCGTCAACACCTACGAGTGGGGCAACTTCAAGGGCGACCCGCGCAAGCTGATGGAACGATACTTCGACGCACACCTGTACCTGACCAACTGGGGCACCCGCCAGCTCATGCTCCGGCTACCGAAACACGTGCTCGACCCCGCCATCGTCGCCCGGTACTGCCAGGGTGACAGCGCGTCCGCGTGGACCGCCGGCAAACAGGTCATCATCGACCTTCACGACGAGGACGAGGACGGCACCGACGAGTGGGACCTCGACGGTCACGGTCTGCTCGCCTCCATCATCCCGGTCCGGGCCGGCCTCGCTGCCGACGATCTGCGCCTGCTCTACCTGGCCTGGCTCCGCTGCGTTCAGTCCGAGGAGATCACCGCCAACGAGCCCGAACCGCCCGTCCCGGCCGGGCTGGGCACCCTCGACGCGCCCCTGACCGCCGTCGCCGAGTTCCTACGCATCGACCCCGATTTGATTGCGGCCGCGGCGGCCGGATCGGCGCCGCCCGCCTCCGGTGAACCGACCGCCGCGCAACTCCGCACCTGGGTCGTCGGGCTGCCCGCCCGGGACAAGGACGCCATCCTGACCGACCTGATCACCGGCGGCGACAGCCACCTACGCAGCCGACTGCTGCGCCGCTACCGCGACGCACACCGCACTGATACGCCCGCCCCGGCAGTCGCCCGTACCGCCGCGGAACTGCTCGCCACCGCCGCGGGGTTGCGCGCCCAGCGGGAACGACGGGACGCCGAGCAGCGCGAACGCGACCGGATTCGCCGGGAACGGTCCGCCGCAGCAGCCCGGCAACGGCACCTCGACACCCTCGCGGTCGACCAACCCGCCGCCTGGCAGCGGGTCGACGAACTCATCGCCACGAAGAAACCCCGCGAGTACGACACCGCCGTTCAACTCCTCGTCGACCTGCGCGACCTCGCTGAACGCGACGGAGACAGCACATCGTTCCGAAATCGCCTGGCCGAGCTACGGACGGTGCACGCCCGCAAGCCCAGCCTGCTCGAACGACTCAACCGCGCAGGTCTCGAAACTTGACGCATGGTTCCCCGCTGACCGTCGCCAGGTGCGACAAGGATCGTGGAGGGCCGGCGCGGCGTGCCAGCGTGACGCCCCAGACAGTCGACGCCGGCGGCAGGGCGCTCCAGGCGTCCGTCGGGACCCGCAACCGGACAACGAACTGTGCCGTTTGATGGATGGACCCGGAGGGTCGGGTGACTGTCTGGGTGTGTGCTGCCGATGTCATGGCCAGCTTGGAGTAGGACGCCCCGGCCCTCGCTGATGACCGCTGTATCAGCACTGGATGGAGACTTGCGACCGATCGCCCTTTCCGAAGTTGTGACTACTGAACCGCGGCGGGTCCACGCCCCTTGACCAGCACGAGCAAAGAGGGTGATGCCCGATGGGCAGCCTGTGGGCCGGCGTCGACGTCGGCAAGACCCATCACCACGTGTGCGTCGTGGACGACGACGGCACCGTAGTCTTGTCTGAGAAGATCCCTAACGACCAGCAGGCCATCGGCGGCGTCGTCGGACGGCTCGGTAAGCGCCGTAAGCCGATCCGCTGGGCCGTCGACCTGCGGGGCGGACCCGCCTCGCTGCTGCTGGCGGTGCTGTTCGACCGGGGCGCGGACGTGCGCTATGTCAGCGGCACGGTCACCTCGCGGATGGCGGAGGCGTTCCATGGCGAGCGCAAGACCGACGCCCACGACGCGTACGTCATCGCCCAGACCCTGCGCATGCGCGCCGATCTGCCGACCCTCACCCTCGCGGACGGGGTGCAGCAGCAGTTGAAGCTGCTTGTCTCCCGCCGCCTCGACCTGGTCGCCGACCGGGTCCGCATCACCGCCCGCATCCAGGACCTCCTGACCATGATCAGCCCCGCCCTGGAGAAAGCACTCAACCTGAGTAGCAAGGGTGCACTCCGGCTCCTCGCCCAGTGGCAGACCCCCGCCGGGCTGCGCCGCGCCGGAGAAAACCGCATCCTCGCCTATCTACGCCAGCACGGCGTCCGGGCCGCCAAGGCGCTGACCGTCAAAGTCCTCACCGCCGCGCGGACGCAGACCGTCGCCGTCGCAGGGGAAGCCACCGCGGCCGGGATCGTGGCGCAAATGGCCACTGACCTGGAAGCGGTCAACGACCGCATCACCATGATCGAGGAAACCATCGCCGGCATCGTCGCCGAGCACGAACTTGGGGAGATCGTCACGAGTCTCCCGGGTATCGGCACCACCCTCGCCGCCGAGTTCCTCGCCCACGCCGGCACCCTCACGACCTACCCCAGCGCTGCGGCACTCGCTGCCCACGCCGGCCTCGCCCCGATCTCCCGGGATTCCGGACGCAGGCAGGGTCACCAGGTTCGGCCGCACCGCTACCACCGTGGTCTGCGCCGGGTGTTCAGCATGTCTAGCTTCACCGCCCTGACCCACTGCCCACGATCCCGCGCCTACTACGACAAGAAAAGAGCCGAGGGAAAGACCCACCGCCAAGCCACCGCAGCCCTGTCCAGACAACGCCTCAACGTCCTCTGGGCCTGCATCCGCGATAAGACCCCCTACCAGCCCAAACAACCAAGATCAGCAGAGCTGGCGTCATGCGAACTCGCGTAGAGACTCCGACGTGTGGTCCTGGGCTGGGCGAACGGGGGTCCGGGAAACGTGGGTGAACGGGGGCCACTCCCTGCCACCCCAGGTGAACCCCCAGGTCGCTAGACTAGGCGCTCGCGCCCTCGTAGCTCAGGGGATAGAGCATCGGTTTCCTAAACCGTGTGTCGCAGGTTCGAATCCTGCCGGGGGCACCAGTCACACCCTTGATCAATGATCACTGTTCCGCCTTCCGGGGCTTGCGTGCCCGCTGCGTGCCCGATCGCCTCGCTACCTTCGCCCGGCTCGCGTCCAGGTGCTGAGCGACCTCAGCGTCCCGACCGTCAGCGGCACAAGGTGCTCCCGAAGCACTGCACCACGAACGCCGGCACGGCCAGCTCCCGCCGCTGGTGGTTCTTCGGGGTGTCGATGACCGGACCGCCGGGCACCTGCGCCACCGCCTGATGGGCTAGGTGGACCGGGCCGGCCGTTACGTTGTGCTATCGGGCTTGCCGCTCTTCATGTCTCTGGTTGTGGCCCACGCCCGAGCCGCCTCGGTCAGCTTGCCGATGAGGTCTGTCTTGCCCTCGGTGTACGCCTCACGGTCGTGTGGGTAGCGGTCGGCCAGCTCTCGCTTGAGTGCTTCGTAGTCGGCACGGGCGTCAGGATGGGCTCGTAGATAGTCCCGAAATGCCAGGACGTTGAGGTAACGCGGCGAGCCGGTCGGCACGAGATGCAGGTGGTGGGTCCGGTGGCTGGGGCGTGGCTTGCAGAACCAGTGCATGACCTCAGCCAGATAGGGCCAGTAGCAGTAGTCCAAAGGCTTCAGCAGTTCGATGCAGGGGCGCGACAAGTCCAGGTCTGCCACGCCGACCATGATGTCGATGACTGGTTTGGCGGCGAGCCCGGGCACTGCGGTGCTGCCGACGTGGTGGATGCTGCCAGTGATCCAGGGACCGATGGTCTGGCCGATCACGCTGGCCTCGGTGGCGAACCGCTCGGGCCATGCGGCGTCGTAGGGCTCAATGTGAACGGGGGCGTTGACCTCGTCCGACTCGCTGCTATGGCTGTCCGACATGGCGGTCACTCTGCCAGGGAAGCTGTTTCGCCGCGGTCCCAGCAGTCCCGCCGCTGCTCGCCGCCATCGCCGCTGCCGTGGAGGCCCCGTCCCCGTCCGCCTAGCGGAGACGGTCCGCATCCAGTCCGCAAGAGGTCCACAGACGGCAGGGGAGTGGCGAGAGATGCCGAAAGGTGTTTCCGCTGCTAGGAGCCCCATCCGCGCTGCTTGCCTGAGCGTCCGTTTTGATCTCATAATCCCTCGATCGCCGTGCCCGTTGCGTGCTCGTTGGGAGAGGTGACCGTGGTCAATGGCGGTTAGCACTTGGCCGTGGGGGACAGCGTGGCGAGGCAGGTCAAGCCAGGGCATTGCCGAGCAGGTTCCGGCCGTGAACACACTTCCTAAACCGTGTGTCGCGGGTTCGAATCCTGCCGGGGGCACCAGGTCTTGATCACCGATCACTGTTCCGCCTTCCGGGCTTGCGCGGCCTGCCGCACCCCCAACCCGTCCTGCGAAAAAGATCATCGTTGCTACGATCCTCATCCGTGCACCGCACTGTGGAGCGACGGAGCGTCGCCGTGCTGGCGGGCTGGTACGCGTTGGCCGTCCTCGTGCCGATCGTGATGGCGACCCTGATCCTCGGCCCCGAGTTTCTGGGCCTGGGCCCGGAGCAGCCCGGTCCGGCGCGGCTGTGCACGAGGAAGACCCTGGCGTGCTGGGGACCGGGTCCGGACGTGCGGGACCTGCTTCAGGTCTGGGTGCCACCCCTTCTCGTCGGCCTGGCGATGTCGCTGCTGGTGCACCGGTTCCTGGTCCGCCGGTTCGAGTCGGCGGTGGTCACGGGCACGCTGTCGGCGTTCAGTGGCTGGCTTGGCTGTGCGGTGCTGGCCTGCGGTCTCCTCGCAATGCTCTACTCGTAGCCGGACGTCTCACGGAGCTGCTGGCCGGCGGGACACAACAGCCTGGAGGGAGTCGGTTGATGGCCGGCATCACGGTCCGACCGATGACGGCGGAGGACGCCGACGCGGTGCTGGCCATCTACCAGGCCGGGCTCGACGCCGGCGACGCCAGCTTCGAGACGGCGGCCCCCACCTGGCCGGCGTTCGACGCCGCCAGGCTGCCCGACCACCGGTTCGTCGCCGTCGACGGCGGCGGCGCGGTCGTGGGCTGGGTCGCCGTCTCGCCGACCTCGACCCGGGCCGTCTACGCGGGGGTGGTGGAGCACTCGGTGTACGTGAGCCCCGCCGTTCAGGGGCGGGGCGTCGGCCGGGTGCTGCTGGACGCGCTGATCGCGTCCACCGAAGCGGCCGGGGTCTGGACGATCCAGTCCGGTGTCTTCCCCGAGAACACCGCGAGCCTCGCCGTGCACCGCCGGGCCGGCTTCCGGGTGGTCGGCACGCGGGAGCGGGTCGGCCGGCAGCACGGCCGGTGGCGTGACGTCGTCCTCCTGGAACGCCGCAGCCCGGCGGTGGACTGAAGGCCGAGCCGAGCCGAGCCGCCGGTCAGCCGGGCAGGCGGTACACGGAGACGTGGGACCGGGACTCCTCCGTGAACTCGGCCCCGGACCAGTCCGCGTGCCGGGACTCCAGCTCGAAGCCGGCCAGCTGGCCCATCAGGTCCAGCTCGGCGGGCCAGATGTAGCGGTGCGGGCTGCGGGACAACCGCGCCTCGCGGCCCTCCCCGAACCGGAAGTGGTGCGACACGACCTGCTGGCGCAGCACGTCGTAGGTGTCCAGGCCGATGTAGCCGGGATCGGCGCGCCACACCGTCGCCCGATCGCCCGGGGTCAGCTTGCGCAGCTCGGGCACCCACAGCTCGATGACGAACCGCCCGCCCGGGCCGAGGTGGCGGGCCGCGTTGCGGAAGCAGGCGACCTGTTCCGCCTGGTCGAGCAGGTTGGAGATGGTGTTGTAGACCAGGTAGACCAGGGTGAAGTCGCCGGGGGCCGTGGCCGTCGCCATGTCGCCGACGACCACCGGGATCGTGGCCTCGTCGGCCTTCGTCCGGAGCTGCTCGATCATCGGTTCGGACAGCTCGATCCCGGTGACCGGCACGCCGCGTTGCGCCAGCGGGACGGCTACCCGGCCGGTGCCGATGGCGAACTCGAGGGCGCGTCCGCCACCGGCGAGCGCGGCGAGGCGGTCCACCGTGGGTCCGAGGACCTCCGGCGCGAACATCTCGGTGCCCGGTGTGTCGTAGTGCTGGGCGGTCTCGGCGTCCCAGATCTCGTCCTGGCGCATGGCGCCACGATCGCCGTCGATGCCGGTCGTGTCCAACGGTTTTCCGGGCGCGTGCCGGGCGGCGGTCGGGCGCAGCCCCGCCGAGGACGACCCCGCGGGCGTGACGGGCCTCCGGAACCGGCCGGTTGCCTCCGTGCGCGCTGTTAACCTGCGTGCGAGGGGCTGCGCTGTGTGGTGGGCGGCCTCGACCGGGCGCCAGCCCCGGGCCATCGGGGTGCCGGTGGGTCACGTCGGTACCCTGCTAGTCCTGGCCTGCCCGCGACGACATGGTGGTACTTCGTGAACGATCTTCGAGTGGTGGCGTTCGACCTGGACGACACGCTGGCGGTTTCCAAGTCCCAGATCGATCGTCGGATGGCGGAACTCCTCGGGCACCTGCTCACCGAGGTGGATGTGCTGGTCATTTCGGGTGGCCGGTTCGAGCAGTTCGAGGCGCAGATGCTGGCGCACCTCGACCTGACGGAGGAGCAGCGCGGCCGCCTGCACCTGATGCCGACGTGCGGCACCCGCTACTACCGGTGGCTGGACGGGGACTGGCGGCAGGTCTACGCCGAGGACCTCAGCGAGGCCGACAAGGTTCGGGTCGTCGCCGCGCTCACCGAGTCGGCGCGGGCGCTCGACCTCTGGGAGCCGAGGACCTGGGGCGACATCATCGAGGACCGGGGCAGCCAGATCACCTTCTCGGCGCTGGGCCAGTCCGCGCCGCCGGCCGAGAAGTACGGCTGGGACCCGGACGGCAGCAAGAAGAAGCGGCTGCGGGACGCGGTCGCCGCGAAGCTGCCCGACCTGGAGGTCCGCGGCGGCGGCTCGACCTCGATCGACGTCACCCGCAAGGGCGTGGACAAGGCGTACGGCATGCGGAAGCTGCTGGAGTGCCTGGACCTGAAGATCGACAACGTGCTCTTCGTCGGTGACCGGCTCGACGTGGGCGGCAACGACTACCCGGTGAAGGCCATGGGCATCCGGTGTATCGCCGTCACCCGCTGGGAGGAGACGGCCGACTACGTGGAGAGCCTCGTCGACGACCTGGTGAAGCTGCGGACCGAGCCGGCCTGACCGCCGCCCCGGGTCGAGGGACGGCGGCCAGGTCGGGCGTCAGAGGGCGGCGCGGATCGCCTCGGCGAGCGTGGTCGGGGTGCGCCCGAGCAGCCGGGCCAGGTCGTCGCCGACCGCCAGCTCGCCCTGGGCGAGGCCCCGATCGCCGTCGGCGAGCACGGCCGCGTACCCCTCGGGCAGGCCGGCCGCGACCAGCAGCTCGGTGTACTTGTCCACGGGCAGGTCGAGGTAGCTGACCGTGGCGCCGGCCAGCCGGGAGATCTCGGCGGCCAGCTCGGTCAGGGTGAACGGCGACCCGCCCAGCTCGTACACCTTGCCGGCCTGACCCTCGGTGGTGAGCACCGCGGCCGCCGCCTCGGCGTAGTCCGCGCGGGTGGCGGCGCTGACCCGCCCGTCGCCCGCCGCGCCCGCCACCCCATGCTGGAGGTACGTGGGGAGCTGGCCGGTGTAGTTCTCCAGGTACCAGCTGTTGCGCAGGAAGACGTACGGCAGCCCGGAGTCCTTGATCAGCTGCTCGGTCGCCTTGTGCTCGGCGGCGAGCACCAGGCTGGAGGTGTCCGCGTTGGCGATGCTGGTGTAGACGACCAGCCCGACGCCGGCCTCCTTGGCGGCGGTGACCACGTTGCCGTGCTGCACCACCCGCTTGCCGACCTCGCTGCCAGAGACGAACATGAGCTTCTCGGCGCCCGCGAAGGCCGCCTGCAGCGACCCGGGGTCGTCGTAGTCGGCCCGCTGGGTGACCACGCCCAGCTCCGCGAGGCCGGCGAGCCGGTCGACGTCGCGGCCGACCGCCACGATCTGGTCGGCGGACACGCCCCGGTCGAGCAGCGAGGAGATGATCAGGCGGCCGAGTGGGCCGGTGGCACCGGTGACGACGATGGACATGAGCACTCCCTGTTGGTGGCGACGTCAACTGTCTTCCCTCGCCAACGGGAACAACTCCCTGATACTTCCCGTTGGAGAGTAGACACCTTCAAGTTCGATACGCACTGAAAGAGAGTGACCACGTGCAGGCGGACCCGTTCAACCGGAACTGCGGCAGCCGGAAGGTTCTGGACCGGATCGGCGACCGTTGGAGTGTGCTGGTCGTGCTCACCCTCGCGGGCGGCGACAAGCGCTACGGCGAGGTGGCCGAGCGGATCGACGGGATCAGCCAGAAGATGCTCACCCAGACCCTGCGCGGCCTGGAGCGCGACGGCATCGTCACCCGCACCGTGCACGCCAGCGTGCCGCCGCGGGTCGACTACGCGCTCACCGACCTCGGCCGCAGCCTGCTCGACCTGGTCGCCGGCCTGGAGGCGTGGGCCACCACCCACCTGACCGAGGTGGAGGCCGCCCGGGTCCGCTACGACGCGCGGGGCTAGTTCCGGAACCGGGCCGAGTCTGGCGGGATCGGTGTCGATGCGGTAGGAACGCGCAGAGAGCGCTCTCCGTCCCCATCACCGAACAGGCAGGCAGATGAGACCACTCGACCCCTCCCGCCGCCGCTTCCTCGCCCTCACCGCCGCCTCGGCGGCGTCGGTCACCGCCCTCGGGCTCCCGGCCGTGCCCGCCGCCGCGTCCCCGGCCGGCCACGGCGACGGCGCCGAGCCCGACTTCGGCCCCAACGTCTTCGTGTACGACCCGGCCACCCCGGTTGAGGAGATCCAGTCCACCCTGGACCGGCTTTTCGCCGGCCAGGAGCACAACGAGATGGGCCTCGACCGCTACGCCGTGCTGTTCAAGCCCGGCCGGTACGAGGTGAACGCCCGGCTCGGCTACTACACGACGGTGGCCGGCCTCGGCGCGCACCCCGACGACGTGGAGATCCACGGCGCGGTACGGGTCATCGGCCAGCCCGACCCGAACTCCCCGGCCGGCATCTCCGCGCTGACCAACTTCTGGCGCTCGGCCGAGAACCTCGCCGTCACCCCGACCGACTGGTCGAACCAGTGGGCCGTCTCCCAGGCGTCCCCGATGCGCCGGGTGCACATCAAGGGCATCCTCTGGCTGGAACCCGGCAACGGCGGCTACTCCAGCGGCGGCTACATCGCCGACTCCAAGGTGGACGGCATCACCATCAACGGCTCGCAGCAGCAGTGGCTGACCCGGGACAGCGAACTCGGCGGCGACTGGACCAACGGGGTCTGGAACCAGGTCTTCTCCGGCGTCGTCGGCGCGCCCGCGCAGGGCTTCCCGGACCCGCCGTACACGACGCTGCCGACCAGCCCGGTGACCCGGGAGAAGCCGTACCTCTTCGTGGACGGCGCGGGCCGCTGGCGGGTGGCCGTTCCCCGGCTGCGCCGCGACACCGCCGGCACCACCTGGGCCGCCGGCGCCCCGCCGGTGCCCTCGCTGCCGCTGTCCGACTTCTTCATCGCCAAGCGCACCGACTCGGCCAAGCGGATCAACCAGGAACTCTCGCGGGGGCGGCACCTGCTGCTCACCCCGGGCGTCTACCGCCTGGACCAGGCGCTGCGGGTCAAGCGTCCGGACACCGTCGTGCTCGGCCTCGGCATGCCGAGCCTCGCCCCGACAACCGGTGACGCCGCCCTGCGGATCGAGGACGTGGACGGCGTCCGCATCGCCGGGGTGCTGGTCGACGCCGGGCCGGTCGAGTCGGAGGTGCTCGTCGAGGTCGGCAAGCGGCACAGCCACCGGTCGCACGCCGGCAACCCCATCTCGCTCCAGGACGTCTTCTTCCGCATCGGCGGCCCGTACGCCGGCCGGGCGGTGACCAGCCTCGTGGTGAACAGCCGGCACACCCTGATCGACAACATCTGGGCCTGGCGCGGCGACCACGGCAGGCCGGGCACCATCGGCTGGACCGTGAACACCGCGGCCACCGGCGTGGTGGTCAACGGCGACGACGTGACCGCGTACGGGCTCTTCGTCGAGCACTACCAGCGCTGGCAGACCATCTGGAACGGCGAGCGCGGCCGGACCGTCTTCTACCAGAGCGAGTTGCCCTACGACCCGCCCAGCCAGGCGGCCTGGCGCAGCCCGACCGGCAACGGCTGGGCCTCCTACAAGGTCGCCGACCACGTGCGCGAGCACGAGGCGTGGGGGCTGGGCGTCTACTCGTACTTCAACCAGCAGGTGGACATCCGCTGCGACCGGGCCATCGAGGCGCCGCGCCGGGCCGGCGTGCGGTTCCACGACGCGATCACCGTGTTCCTGGACGGCAGCGGCGGCATCGAGCGCACCGTCAACGAGGCCGGCACCCCGGTGGTCGGCTCGTACGGCACCAGCCCGGTGGTCAGCTACCCCTGATCCGCCGATCAGTACCACCGGCCGGCCGCGCCCGCGGCCGGCCGGTGGTGGCTCCAGCGATGTAACGAGATTTCGCCGGAACACGCTGCGCCCGTTACCCCGTGCGGGGTGGGATTCCCGGTCATAGGCTCCCGTACATCGAGGACCGGCGGCATCGCGGCCACCTGTGAGGGGGCGACGGACGCGATCGAGGGGGCGCGTCCGACGCCGCCGCCGTCCCGCCACCAGATCCTGGACCGGAGGACTCTTTGCGTCGTTCCACACTTCGCGCCTCAATGACCACCGCGGCGGTCGCGGCGGTCCTGGCCGCCGCTGCACCGGCGTCGGCCATCAACACCTACAACGCCCAACCCGCGCCGGAGCGCACCGAGGTCGGCGCCATGCTGGCCCTCTGGGACCGCGACGGCGACGGCGTCTCGGAGACGGTCGACTGGTACTGCTCCGGCACCATGGTCGACCGGAACACCTTCCTCACCGCCGCGCACTGCACCACCGACTGGTCGCCCGGCGTGCGCTTCTACGTCTCGTTGGCCCAGGACGTGCAGGGCGCGCTCGACGCGGCCAGGGCCGCGGGGCTGACCCCGGCGCAGACCGCCGCCACGGTCGGCGTCGAGGGCACCGCACACACCAGCCCGGACTACCCCGGCAACTCCGCCGACGCGCACGACATCGCCGTCATCGAGTTCTCCGACGGCCAGGCCGCCGACCTGGCGGGCCGGTGGTCGTTCACCCCGGCGACGCTGCCCGCCGCCGGTCAGCTCGACGCGCAGGGCACCCGGGCCCTCGACGCCGCGACCTGGGTGGTGGCCGGTTACGGCACCGAGGAGGCCGTGCGCGGCCCGGGCGGGCAGACCCACCCCGGCGGCGGCGTCCGGAACAAGGCCGAGGTCGGCTTCAACGCGTTGAACAAGACCTGGGTGCGGCTGGCCATGAACGAGAGCCGCGGCTACGGCGGCGCCTGCTACGGCGACTCCGGCGGGCCGAACTTCGTCACGCTCGGCGGGCAGCGGGTGCTGGCCGCCACCACCATCACCGGCGACGGCCCCTGCTACGCGACCAACGTGGCGTACCGGCTGGACGCCCCGACCGCGCGGGACTTCCTCGACGAGTTCGTCGACCTGCCCTGACCTGAGGCGCGACCGGCGGCCGGCGGGGTCACCCCGCCGGCCGCCCCCGTTCGTCGGCCCCCGCTCAGGCGGGAAGTTGCTCGGCGCGGGTGACCACCTGGTCGATCAGGCCGTAGTCACGGGCCTGCTCGGCGGTGAACCAGCGGTCCCGGTCCCAGTCGCGCTGGATCTCTTCCAGGGTGTGTCCACTGTGCTGAGCGATCAGCTCCTGCATGGTCCGCTTCACGTGCAGCATGTTCTCCGCCTGGATGGTGATGTCGGCGGCCGTGCCGCCCATCCCGCCGGACGGCTGGTGCATCATCACCCGCGAGTGCGGCAGCGCGAACCGCTTCCCGGCCGCGCCGGCGCACAGCAGGAACTGCCCCATCGAGCCGGCCATCCCGAGGGCCAGCGTGGCCACGTCGTTCTTGACGTAGCGCATGGTGTCGTAGACGGCCATCCCGGCGCTCACCGAGCCGCCCGGGGAGTTGATGTAGAGGAAGATGTCCCGCTCCGGGTCCTCGGCCGCCAGCAGCAGGATCTGCGCGCAGATCTGGTTGGCCGAGGCGTCGGTGACCTCGGTGCCGAGGAAGATGATCCGCTCCTTGAGCAGCTTCTCGAAGACCCGGTCGCCGAGGGTCGGTTGCCCCTCGTCCAGCATCCAGATGCCGTATCCCATGACCTGACCACCCTCCGTGCCGCCGGCGGGCGAGGGACCGCCCGGCAACCGGCGGTCTCCAGCCTCCGGCGGCCGGTGCCCCACGGCCCAGGGTTTCTGCCCGGGGCAGATCCGCCGTGGGCAGAACCGGCCGGGCCTAGGCGGCGGTCAGCCGCCGCCGGCCGGCCCGGGCCCGCCGCCGGGCCAGCGTGACGGAGGTACGCGGACGGTGGCGGGCGGCCGGCGCGGAGGGGATCAGCCAGATCCGGGTGCCGGTGCCGAATGCCGAGGGGGAGCCGTACCCGAGTTCCGGGCCGATCGGCGCGGGCGCGGTGCCGGGCAGCCGCAGCGCCCCGCCGAGCAGGGGGGTCGGTGCGACCGGCCGCCGGGTGGCGTGCAGCCGCGGCCCGCCGGCCCGGAGCTGCGGCCCGGTCCGGGTGGCCGGCACCCGATCCAGCCGGGCCAGCGTCACCCCGGAGGTCACCGGCGCCCGCCGCTCGACCCGGCGCAGCTCGTCGCGGGCCTCTTCGAGCAGGTCGGAGAGGTGGATGCCGAGGGCCCGGCAGATCGCCGCCAGCACCTCGGAGGAGGCCTCCTTGCGGCCGCGTTCCACCTCGGAGAGGTAGGGCAGGGAGACGCCGGCAGCCAGCGCCACCTCGCGCAGGGTGCGGCCCTGACGCAGGCGTACCCGGCGGAGCACCCCACCGATCACCCGTCGCAGCAACGACATGCGGGCCTCCTCGCGCTCGTCGTCCCCCGGACGTCCCCATCATGCCCCGTTCCGGCGACGGAGAGCGGCCCGGCTGGGCCGCACCTCGCCCCGGACGGCCGGATCCCGGCGTACCCGCTATGTTGTGGGCGTGCAGGCGACGGTGGCGGAGCAGGGCCGACGGTGATCCATTTTCCCGCGCAACGGCGGGGGCCGCTGAGCGCGCTGAGCCTGCGCCTGCTCGCCGCCCTGGGCCTGGTCCTGGCCGTGGTGGCGGCGGTGTGGATCGACCGTGACGGCTACCGCGACGTCAACGAGGACGGCCTCACCCTCCTCGACTGCTTCTACTACGCGGTGGTCTCGCTCTCCACCACGGGCTACGGCGACATCACCCCGGCCGCGTCCTCGGCCCGCCTCGTGAACGTCCTGTTCGTCACCCCCGCCCGGGTGCTCTTCCTGATCATCCTGGTCGGCACCACCCTCGAAGTCCTGACCGAGCAGTACCGGACCGGCCGTCGCCTGACGCGGTGGAGGAAAATCGTGAAGGACCACGTCATCATCTGCGGCTACGGCACCAAGGGCCGCAGCGCCGTCTCCGCCCTGCTGGAGAACGGTCTGGACAAGTCCAAGATCGTGGTGGTCGAGCGGAGCGGTCCCGCGCTGCGGCAGGCCACCTCGGCCGGGCTGGTCGCCATCGAGGGCTCCGCCACCCGCTCGTCCGTGCTCGAGGAGGCGCACGTCCGCACCGCCAAGTCGGTCATCATCGCCACCGACAGCGACGACGCCTCGGTGCTGGTGGCGCTGACCGTCCGGCAGCTCACCGCCGGCCAGGTGCGGATCATCGCGGCGGTCCGGGAGGCGGAGAACGCGCCGCTGCTCAAGCAGAGCGGGGCGCACCACGTGATCGTCTCCTCGGCGACCGCCGGCCGCCTGCTCGGCCTGTCGACCTCCGCCCCGCCGCTGATCGATGTGGTGGAGGACCTGCTCACCCCCGGTCAGGGCATGGCGCTGGCCATGCGCTCCGCCGAGCGCAGCGAGGTGGGCCGCTCGCCCCGGGAGCTGGAATCGCTCGTCATCGCCCTGGTCCGCCGGGGCAAGGTGGTCACGTTGAACGACCGGGCGGGCGCCGTGATCGAGACCGGCGACATGCTGGTCCACGTGCGGGACGACCGGCCGCAGTCCGCGACGACGGTCTGACCTCTCCCTGACACCCGCCCGCCGGCCCGGCGGTCAGCAGCTGGCGTCCGGCTCGTCGCCGGACTCCTCGGCGCAGATCACCTGGCGGCCGCTGGTCGCCCGGCGGAGCAGTTCGTAGAGGGTGTCCCGCTCGGCCGGCTCCAGCGCGCCGAGCACCTCGTCCTCCACCCCGGCGAGGGCGCACTCGGCCTCGCGGAGCCGTTTCGCGCCCGCCGTGGTGAGGCTCACCACGTGGCGCCGGCGGTCCTCGGGTGACCGTCGCCGCTCGACCAGGCTCTCCGCCTCCAGGTCGTTGAGCAGCCCGACCACGTTGGTGCCGTCGATCTGCAGCGTGCCGGCCAGCGCCTGCTGGCTGATGCCGCCCGACTCCCGCAGCACGGTGAGCGCGACGAGGTGCCGGGGGCGCAGGCCCAGGGGCGCCAGTACCGACTCGGAGCGCAGCCGCATCCGCCGGGCCAGATGGTCGAGCAGCGGCCCGGAGCGGTGCTCCGACTCCTCGACCGGCAGGGCTGGCATGTGACCCAGTTTACGCACGGCGTGGAACATCGGCCTGCTATAAATGGTTGGCGTTACACAAACGATCCGTGGAGGGTTAATCACATGGCACACCTGCTGTACATCGACTCCAGCATCCGGGGCGAGCACTCGGTCAGCCGGCGGCTCACCGCCCGGGCCGCCGCCGCGTGGCGCGCCGCCCACCCGGGTGGCACCGTCACGCACCGCGACCTCGGCCGGGAGCCGCTGCCGCACCTCGACGAGGCCGGTGGCCTCGCACGGATGGTGCCGGCGGAGCAGCACACCCCGGCGCAGCGCGCGTCCTGGCAGCTGAGCGAGCGGCTGGTGGACGAGGTGAAGCGGGCCGACACGGTCCTGCTCGGCCTCCCGCTCTACAACTACGGCGCGCCGAGCAGCGTGAAGACCTGGGTCGACCACCTCATCGCGCCCGGCATCGCGTACGACCCGGCCACCGGGGGCGGCCTGCTGGGCGGGCGCGAGTTCATCGTGCTGGGCACCCGGGGCGGCGGCTACGGCCCGGGCACCCCGCGCGAGGGCTGGGACCACGCCGAGCCCTGGCTGCCGCACGGCCTGTCCATGACCGGCCTGGAGCCGCGCTTCATCTCGGCCGAACTGACCCTGGCGCCGGTCACCCCCGCCATGGCCGAGCTGATCCCGCTGCACGAGCAGAGCCTCGCGGCGGCCGAGCGGGCCATCGACGAGCTGTGGGTGCCGGCTGCCGCGGTGGCCTGACCCGACGAGAAAGGGCGGGCCGTCCCCTCGGGGAACGGCCCGCCCTTCTGCGTCGTCAGGGACGGGTCAGAGGATCGTCCAGGTGTCGCCGGCCGACAGCAGGCCGGCGAGCTGCTGCTCGGGAGTCTGGTCGACGCCGGCCTTCGCCGCCGCCACCTGCTCCTGCACCGCCCGGTCGTAGGAGGAGCGGGTCACCGAGCGGAACACGCCGATCGGGGTGTTGCGCAGGTCCAGACCGGGCAGCCGGGACAGCGCGAAGGCGTACGCCGGGTCGGCGACCCCCGCGTCGTGCACCACGATCTCCCCGGCCGGGGTGGCCGCGGTCTCCCGGACCTCCAGCCCGAAGCCGCCCGGCGGGTGGACGACGCAGAACTGGTCGTCCTTGCCGAAGGTGATCGGCTGCCCGTGCTCCAGGCGGATGAGGAAGTCGTCCCGGGTGGCCGGCTCCTTGAGCGGGTCGAACGCGCCGTCGTTGAAGATGTTGCAGTTCTGGTAGATCTCCACGAACGCGGAGCCCTGGTGCTCGGCGGCGGCCCGCAGCACCGACTGGAGGTGCTTGCGGTCCGAGTCGATGGTCCGGGCCACGAAGGTGGCCTCCGCGCCGAGCGCCAGCGACAGCGGGTTGAACGGGGCGTCCGCCGAGCCGACCGGCGTGGACTTGGTGACCTTGCCGATCTCGGAGGTCGGCGAGTACTGCCCCTTCGTCAGGCCGTAGATCCGGTTGTTGAACAGCAGGATCTTGAGGTTGACGTTGCGGCGCAGCGCGTGGATCAGGTGGTTGCCGCCGATGGAGAGGGCGTCGCCGTCACCGGTGACCACCCAGACCGACAGGTCCGGCCGGCTCACCGACAGGCCGGTGGCGATCGCCGGGGCACGGCCGTGGATCGAGTGCATCCCGTAGGTGTTCATGTAGTACGGGAAGCGGGACGAGCAGCCGATGCCCGAGATGAAGACGACGTTCTCCCGGGGGATGTTCAGCTCCGGCATGAAGCCCTGGACGGCCGCCAGAATGGCGTAGTCGCCGCAGCCGGGGCACCAGCGCACCTCCTGGTCGGACTTGAAGTCCTTGGCGGTGAGCTTGAGGGCGACGGGCTCAGACATTCTTCAGGACCTCTTCCAGCATCGTCTCCAGCTCGGCGGCGGTGAACGGCAGGCCGCGGACCTGGTTGTAGCTGATCGCGTCGACCAGGTACTTCGCCCGGATCACGTGGGCGAGCTGGCCGAGGTTCATCTCGGGAATGACCACCCGGTCGTACGCGCGCAGCACCTCGCCGAGGTTGGCCGGCATCGGGGCCAGGTGACGCAGGTGCGCCTGGGCGACGGAGAGCCCGCGCTGCCGCAGGCCCCGGCAGGCCGCCCCGATCGGGCCGTACGTCGAGCCCCAGCCGAGCACCAGCACCCGGGCGTCGCCGTCCGGGTCCTCCACCTCGACGTCCGGCACCGGGATGGTCTCGATGCGGGCCGCCCGGGTGCGCACCATGAAGTCGTGGTTCGCCGGGTCGTACGAGATGTCGCCGGTCTTGTCGGCCTTCTCCAGGCCGCCGATCCGGTGCTCCAGCCCCGGGGTGCCCGGGATGGCCCACGGCCGGGCAAGGGTCTCCGGGTCCCGCAGGTACGGCAGGAAGGTGGTGCCGTCCTCGCCGTTGGGCCGGCTGGCGAACTCGACCCGCAGGTCGGGCAGGCTCTCCACGTCCGGCAGCAGCCACGGCTCGGAGCCGTTGGCCACGTAGTTGTCCGACAGCAGGAGCACCGGGGTGCGGTAGGTCAGCGCGATCCGGGCCGCCTCCAGGGCCGCGTGGAAGCAGTCCGCGGGCGACTTCGGCGCGATCACCGCGACGGGGGCCTCGCCGTGCCGGCCGTACAGGGCCATGTTGAGGTCGGCCTGCTCGGTCTTGGTGGGCATGCCGGTGGACGGCCCGGCCCGCTGCACGTCGACGATGACCAGCGGCAGCTCCAGCGCCACGGCCAGCGAGATCGTCTCGCTCTTCAGCGCGACGCCCGGGCCGCTCGTGGTGGTGACGCCGAGCGAGCCGCCGTACGAGGCGCCCAGCGCCGCGCCGACCGCCGCGATCTCGTCCTCGGCCTGCATGGTGACCACGCCGAGCTTCTTGTGCTTGCTCAGCTCGTGCAGGATGTCCGACGCCGGGGTGATCGGGTACGCACCCAGGAAGACCGGCAGCCCGGAGCGGACGCCGGCGGCCACCAGGCCCAGGGACAGCGCCGCGTTGCCGGTGATGTTCCGGTAGGTGCCCGGCAGCATCTTCGCCGGCTTGACCTCGTAGCGGACGGAGAAGTCCTCGGTGGTCTCGCCGAAGTTCCAGCCGGCCCGGAAGGCGGCCACGTTCGCCGCGACCAGCTCGGGGCGGGCCGCGAACTTCCGCTCCAGGAAGCGCAGCGTCGACTCGTACGGGCGCGAGTACATCCAGCTCAGCAGGCCGAGCGCGAACATGTTCTTGGCCCGCTCGGCGTCCTTCTTGGACACCTCGTGCTCGGCGAGGGCACCGATCGTCATCGAGGTCAGGGCGACCGGGTGCACCACGTAGCCGGCGAGGGAGTCGTCGTCGAGGGGGCTGGTCGCATAGCCCACCTTGGCCAGGTTGCGCCGGGTGAACTCGTCGGTGTTGACGATGATGTCCGCGCCGCGCGGCAGGTCGGTCAGGTTGGCCTTGAGCGCGGCCGGGTTCATCGCCACCAGCACGTTCGGCGCGTCGCCGGGGGTGAGGATGTCGTAGTCGGCGAAGTGCACCTGGAAACTCGACACGCCCGGCAGGGTGCCGGCGGGGGCGCGGATCTCGGCCGGGAAGTTGGGCAACGTGGAGATGTCGTTGCCCAGCTGCGCCGTCTCCGAGGTGAACCGGTCACCGGTGAGCTGCATGCCGTCGCCGGAGTCGCCGGCGAACCGGATGACCACCCGGTCCAGTTGACGGATCTGCTTGGTCACGCCCGCACCTCGCTTCGCTGAGCGCCGTCGCACGGGCGGCTGAACGTGATGGTGACTCCGCCTTGCCCGGCCACGTGCCCTCCTAGACGCGCTGCTGCCGCCGGCCGTCCGTCGATTGGTCCGACCCGCTTCATCTCTCACGTCAGAGCCTACGTCGGTCCCTTAGGGCAACCTTGGTGCAGGTCCGACGTGTGGGACCTGATCGGGCCGGTGTATGCCCGGCTTTGCGGTGTTTAGTACCGCGGCCCGTAATTCAGATCACCGCAACCAGCCGGACGCATCCGTCCCTCACTCCTCCGCGGGGCGGGCGACCGGGTCCACGGCCGCGGCGCCCATGCGCCGGCGCAGCGAGGTGGTCGCCAGGGCCAGCGCGAGCACCACCAGCAGTCCGGAGACCCCGATCAGGGTCACCGCGGTCCGGTGCACCGAGGTGACGTCGTCGTCGGTGGCCGGCGCGCCGGCGGCCACCACGCCCTGCGATCCCGTCGGGGCGGGCGTACCGGCCGGCGGCGTGGCCAGCGCGGCCGCGGCGGTGATCCGGAAGCTCATCTGCACCTGCCGGTCGCGGCCGCTGCGCGGGTCCAGCCGACCGACGACGGCGCCGGCCAGCGGGGCCCGGCGCTGGGCCTCCGCCGAGGCGGTCACCGGCAGGCTCAGGCTGACGGTCCGGCCGGCCGGGACGGTGCCCAGCTCGCACCGGGTCCGGTCGGGGCCCGCCGGGGCGCAGCCGGCCGGCGGATCGGTGACCGTCACCCCCGCGGGGAGGACCACGTCGACCCGGCCGGCGGCGTCGACCTCGCCGGTGTTGCCGAGGCGCACGCCCAGGGTGCTCGGCGCGCCGCTGATGTCGAACAGCACCTCGTCGGCGCGGAGCGAGATGCCGGGCACCGGCGGCCCCGGCGGGAAGAGGACCGCGAAGCCCTCGTCGTCCCCGGCCGCGCCGGCCACCCCGGGCGCGGTGGCGGTGACCTGGACCGACCCGCTCAGCGGCATGGACCGCCAGGCGGTGCCGGCGACCCGGACGCGGATCGAGGCGCGGAACTGGGCGCCCGCGGCGGTGGTCCACCCGCCGCAGCGGTGGCTGCCGCCGCCGGCGGGGGCGCAGCCCGGGGTGCCGGCGTCGGTCAGGCCGGGCGGCAGGGTGTAGCCGAGGCGGATCAGTTCGGGCCGGCTCCCGGTGTTGGTCACCGTCACCCGCAGCGTGGTCACCGTGCTGTCCGCGTTCCAGTAGGCCGGCGTCAGCACGACGTCATCGGTGGTGACCCGCACGCCGAGCGGGCTGCCCGCCGGCGCCGACAACCACGGCCCCCGAACCGGTGCCCACCACCACGGCGCC